>JAEUSO010000319.1:0-2182 GCA_016788605.1 Candidatus Kapaibacterium sp.
TTACCCAGAGTAATGCGGATATTGTGATTGGTATTCGTTCAATTCTTGAGCAAATTGAATCTGGTTGCACACTCTTCATGAACGATGAAGACGTTTTACTTTCCGACACCTATATCTCCCCCGAAATGTACACCGTTGTTGCATCAGGGAAAGGTATCAATGCTGTACACCTGCGACTCGGATTAAACATTCGCAATAAACCGACGCATATCCGCGACCAGACACGTTATTGTACGTGGAATCCTCAGCACGCCCAACGCGATTGGGCAAAGCGGTTTAGCGTGGACGGCTCGCTTGTGAACACAACCTCGTTCCTACGAATACTGCGTTCTGTCTCGGCATCATCATTACTTGAAATGGAGCGGGCAACCAACCATTCCATTCGTAAAGATACATTTGCCTCAATACTCTACAGTTTTCACAGGCAACGTGTGGTAAAGGCGGAGATAGATGATTATCGTAGCATGACTGCGTCTGAAATCAACTGTGAGTACGTCATTGGTAAGCGCTTAGCACTATCTCTTCCGAAAGGTTTAACAAGTACTCAGATAGAATTACATCAGATAACCCTTTCAGATTCAACAAGCCAATGCTCATCAGTCCGAGAATCAACTCAATCTGCTGCATTGGTGAAGAAACAGGAATATCATCTTGCAGGATCCCGGATTCACGTACCTGTAATATAGCGGTTGCAAAAGTGGAACGATGTTTGAGTAGTTTGCAGAACTTACCTGAACATCACCATGAACGTACTCCAAACAATAGATACCTTATACCGTGGCGGCAGTGAAACGCTTTTGCTTGATTACTGCCGCTCGGCGTATAAACACGGAATGAATGTTACCACTGTTGCCACCGGCGGCGGTGATCTTGAACAACAATACCACTCTCTTCCCCGCTATCATTTCATACCACGTACTTCTGTGTTCGACATCCGGCTTGTTCGTTCGCTTCGCAGTATCTTAATCAACGACAATATAGATATAGTTCACACGCATCAACCCGTTAGTGCGTTACATGCTTTAGCAGCAACCATCGGATTAGAAAAACCGGTCGTTCATTCAATACATGGTCTTGTAACCGATTGGAAGAATAAACTTGCACTCCGTCTTGCCGTACAATTCACATCAAGAAACATCGCTGTTAGCGAAAGCATGATTCGGATGCTGCAACTCTATTCTGTGCTCCCTGACATTCCCAATAGATCTATCGTCTATAATGGTATTGACATCACGAAGTTCTCCAATACAACCGGAACATTACGTAATGAGCTTTCCATACCGGAATCAGCAGTGTTGCTTGGTATGGTCGGCAATATCTACCGTATGAAAGACCACGCAACGATTTGCACTGCGGTGGGAATTCTATCACAAGACATACCCAATGTATATTGTGTCTTTGCCGGCAGGATTGACGAGCAAGATATCTATGACGAGTGCATTGCTATTGCTAAGCACTATGGTATCGAAGATAGAATTATTTTTCTCGGACCGCGCAATGACATCAGTACGATTCTTTGTTCATTGGATACGTTCGTTTTCTCGACAGTAGCGGACACGTTTGGTATCGCACTCATAGAGGCAATGATACATCGAGTGCCTTGTCTTGTCAGCGACATACCGGCTATGTGTGAAATCACTAAGGACGGCAAACTTGCACGACTGTTCAGAGCAGGTGATCCACAATCGCTTGCCGAACAACTGCGGCAATCATTTACTCAACCAAAGAATGAAGATTCTATGAAGCGCATCCATGATTATGCAATTGAAGAGTTTAGTATTGACGCATATTGTATGCGGTTGAAAAATCTTTATACCGAAGTACTTAACAAAACATAGCGTTTTCAAGATTGCCTACCCGACTGACGATAATCAGCCGTTAGCATCAATAGACAACTCATGCCAAGGATAGCCCGACATACACTCCTCATTACATTCATTGCGTTCACGCTCGTCTGCGGAATGGCAACAATCTTCATGTACACTAAAGTACAGGAGCGTGATGCGTACATGAACGCAATGGAGAGTATGGCATTATCAGGTAATCACTGTGCAACACGCGATGATACTGTTCTCACTTTAGCTCGTGAAATCTATCAACTTACAAATAATGATCACGGCATCTCGCTCAACAAGCTTGATTGGTATGAGAAATTTGAGTCCACATTCTTCTTCAATATGAC
>JAEUSO010000319.1:2192-3681 GCA_016788605.1 Candidatus Kapaibacterium sp.
GTTGAAGTATGGTGGCTATGGAGTTCGAGGTCATTTCGTGTTTGGTCCATGCGGCACAATGTCGCGTACCTTGCTTAATGCGCTGTGGGACTTGGAAATCCCGGCACGTAAACTACAACTCATGAAGAACAGCGAAGGCAAAGGTGGCGGGCATACCCTTGTAGAATACTATGATGGCGGTAAATGGAAAGTCATAGCACCATCCGACTCTGCGTTTGTATGGCGTAATAAACACGGAGAAATTGCAACAGCACAAGAGATTCAGGAGAGTAAAGCAATCTTTAGTCAGATATATGTAACGCACCCATCATTCAATTATCTATTTGATAACCCTCGCAATATCAACTGGGATAAACTTCCTACTTGGATGATACCCATTATCAAGTTTACACTCGGCAATGAGCTATTCAATTCGATGCAAACACCACGTTTGTATGACATGCCACGTCATGCTCTTCTCTATTTTTTCTTAGCGTGTACACTTATTGGTTCTTTAAGTATAATCATTTTACGGAGGATTCCCACTCTGCTGAAGAAGACAGGTAAAAGAGATTCATCACATTCAGCACAAACGGTTTCATCGCACCCCGTATTGTGCAACGAACCATATACGATTGTTACGACCTCAAATCCGGCTAAATACCGATAACATTGGCATAGTCAGTATCATTTACGTTTAGTTAAGGACGAGTCCAGGTATCCGTTCTTCCCAAGAGGGAAATCCCGACATACCCGCGCACTTTGAGTTCCTTCCCTTCCATCCACATTTTACACTTATACTCCTTGCCGTCGTCAGCAGCGTAGATTCTGCCGCTTACCCATTCATCATCATCAAACTCAAAATCCCATAAAATCAACATTCCCAATATCGGACGCGATTGCTTTGCAATATCGGGATTCTTTGTATCCATTTTCGGTTTTCCCGACTCGTCGTTCGGCTCGCGCAGCCACGTGATTCTGCCAACGTACTTCCCATTCTCTTTTACAATCGTAATCTTTGCTTTCTTCGTGCCAACAATCCACTCACCGAGTATGGCATCGGGATTATCAGCAGCGTGGACAAGAAGCGGCATTCCTATAAAAATCAGGAACAAGACGGCGTGCATGGCATAGCTCATCGCACGGGTTGTATTACAGCGCATGACTCGGAATATTAGTGTAACTGACCTCTCGGAAAGATACGACAGAACACACCCAAGTTCAGATAGACGGCAATCAGTTTTTTGGCATAATACTTGGGCTATGCACTATGAATCATGGAAGACAACTATGTGTGGTATAGCAGGATATTTTCATAACGAACAGAGGCGAACAGCCGATGCCGACCGTTTGAAACGGATGACGGATACGATTACTCATCGCGGACCCGATGGTGAAGGTCTGTATATATCCGGTGGCGTTGCACTCGGTCACCGCAGGTTATCCATTATTGACATTGCATCCGGCGCACAACCAATGCATAAGCACGAAAACACCATCACATTTAATG
>JAEUSO010000031.1:0-1921 GCA_016788605.1 Candidatus Kapaibacterium sp.
AAATATGGCGGTACATTGATTGCCGTTAAGAATGCTTTCAGTGTTGACACATCGTTGATATGCAGTCCGCCGCAATCCATGAGTATCGAAGAGCAAAACGTGTGGCGTATCCAGCTAGCCGGAAAACGGATGAACTGGGACGAGGCGACCACAACGAGCAACATGCGGCGCTTACGGCGAGGTGTAACACGGAATTATGAAAAACTTGACTTTACCAAAGACACCCTCACAATGCGTCAGGCGCGATATACAGTGTTTGAGTCCATGGGAACGAACAACCCCGATGACACAGTGGCTATCGAAGACCGCGAGCGAGTGGAGGGGATGCAAATTGTCATGGGACGGATGATGGCAAGTATGATGCTTCGGGGCGATGCAAAACCAATCGGTACGAAATCCGCAATCATCCACGGTCAGCAACAACAGCAACTTTGGGTGGAACTCAAAGCGGGTGAGAGCTACTCGCTCTTTACCATCGCCGACACAAGCGAGATAACGGATATTGATGTAGCCGTCTTCCGGCGCGATGATAAGGGTACATGGATAGCCGTAGGTTCCGACACCGATCCCGACGCATATCCAAGCACTCAGTTCACACCTGAACATACTGCAGAATACGCGATTGTCTGGAGGGTTGCACAATACGCCTCCGGTAAGTCGAAAGGACTCTTCACATCCATCATCTCACGTGTGGATTAAGACAGCTCTCCCCGGCTCATTAACATTTTCTCTTATTATCTCAAGGACACGTAATGACACATCATGTTCAACACAACACATTACGCCGCAGTGTAGTTGCTGCGTATGCTGTGATTGCCGTATTCACACTCGTTCTTTTACAAAGCTGTTCGAGTATGAACGGATCGTATATCGAACCACCAAACGGACCGCGGGGGCTGTGTTCGCTGTATGTCACCAATAATTTCGACGACGATATGGTCGTGAAGCTGTTTGATGTGAAGAATCCTAAAGTTTGCCTTCATTACGTATATGTTTCCCGCAAGAACACTGCGTTGATAGAAGGAATCGCACCCGGCAATATCATCATGAAATACAGCAAGGGCAAAGAGTGGAATAATGCTACACGGATGTTCACTCGCGACCGTGCAAACTTTGAAACAGATCAAGTGCTGAAGTTCGAAGAATCAGAAACAAAAACTGAAACGAGCGACGGAATTCGGACACAAAAGCAATGGAGCGTGAATAACTTTACGTTCAATGCCAATGCCGGCGAGGGCAACGCCACCACATCGCAAATTGACGATAAGGAGTTCAACGAAAACAAATAGAGCGTAGCAATGTCAGGTAGTATTGAAAGCCATGTGTTAGTTCACGTGGCTTTTACTTTTTCATCTCTTCAATACAGAACTTCTGGTTCTTAACCTGCATCAAGATATTCCTGCCGCAAACAACTTCTTGATGTGCATCAAGCAACAATGTGGAACAGATGTGCGTAGTTCGCACCCAAAGTTTATCGAACAATTACAAAAGACCCATGCTCCATCGCATTCCTACACTCATTCTCATTCTTGCCGCTCAGTTGATTTCAACGAGTTTGGTTGCCCAGGGGATTGATGAACCATTCATGAGAAAAACATCACTACAAACTCTGCGCGGAACAGTGACCGACGCTGTAACGAATGCACCGATTGTTGGTGTCAGCGTTGCTGTATTCAGCGACGACAACCGCACAGGCAAGGCAATAAACGGCGCAATCACAAACGGAAAAGGTGAGTTTCGTATTAAAAACGTTCCGATCGGACGATATGCAATCCGTATCAGTTCGGTTGCCTACGAGCAAGCCACCGCCGATGTGGTGCTTACCGCCGGTAAGGAAGCCGTGCTGAATTTCCAACTCACCGAGAAATACACCGCACAGCAAACGGTGGAAGTGACGGCATCGCGTACCGATGACCTTGCT
>JAEUSO010000031.1:1931-18649 GCA_016788605.1 Candidatus Kapaibacterium sp.
TAACGACTTGGTCACTGTAAGCGGTCGCTCGTTTAACACCGAAGACACAAAGAAATACGCAGGTTCGCTTGGCGATCCATCGCGAATGGCGCAGAACTTTGCGGGTGTGAGTGCGGCGAACGATTCACGCAACGACATTATCGTGCGCGGTAATTCGCCGAACGCCCTGCTTTGGCAGTTCGAAGGATTGAACATTCAGAATCCGAACCACTTTGGCGCACTTAACAGCACGGGTGGTCCGGTAAGTATGCTGAATAACAACAACCTCGACAAATCCGACTTCCTTACAAGCGCGTTCCCCGCTTCGTATGGCAACGCAACAGCAAGCGTGTTTGATGTGCGGCTGCGGAACGGCAATAGCGAGAAGCACGAGTTTATCGGACAGGTCGGCTTCAACGGTTTTGAGTTTGGGGCGGAGGGTCCGCTTGGCGGCGGCGCATCGTATATCGCAAGCTACCGCTATTCCACGCTCGGTGTGTTCAAGGCATTGGGCATCAACTTCGGAACAGGAACGGCAGTACCGAATTACCAAGACCTTAACGTGAAACTGAATGTTCCGCTCAGCGACCAAAGCAAACTTTTTGTCTTCGGCATGGGCGGCAGAAGCGATGTGGAATTTCTCGCCGATTTGGACGACACGACATCGAAGAATTTTTACTCGCGCAACAACGAGAATAACATTGCCGCATACAGGAGCGGTGTGGCGGGCATCGGTTATGAACACACGCTCTCGGATGCAACATTCCTGCGTGTTGTGGCGGGCGCAAGCGGCACATTCGAGAATTTCAAAAACGATTCTGTTGATGCACTCACCCGCTCGGCATCGCTCCGGCAAACGGCGGAGTTTTCCACCAACCGCTACTCCATCCATGCAATGCTGCGCCATAAGTTCAGTTCGCAGTTTTCCATCACCGCAGGTGTGATGAACGACAACAACGGTATCAACATTTTCAACCGCAGGTTCTACGGCGACCGCAGTGAACGGATTTTTGTCAATACCAACGAACGCTTCAACCTGCTTCAATCGTATGCACAGGCAAAGTACCGCCTTAGCGACGCATTGACTGCGAATCTGGGACTCCACACACAGCACACCGACCTTGGCAACCACGGTATTCTTGAACCGCGCGCGGGCTTGCAATACACCCTTGGCGAAAGCATCATCAGCGTCGGCTATGGATTACACAGCCAGATGCAAAGCCCTTACACCTACTTCGTGGAAACGCCCACATCAAACGGTATCACCTACACCAACCGCAACCTTGATTTTACCAAAAGCCATCATGGTGTGATCGGCTACGAATGGTTTCCCGCGAAGGATTGGCGCGTGAAGGCGGAAGCATATTATCAATCGCTGTTCGATGCACCTGTCACACAAACCGCGTCGTCATTCTCCGCCATCAACACAGGCGGCTCGTTTGCCCCGCCGAACACCGACAGTTTGGTGAACAACGGAACAGGTCGCAACATTGGCGCAGAACTCACCGTCGAGAAATTTTTCTCTAACTCGTTCTATTTGCTCGCTACGCTTTCGCTCTTCGACAGCAAGTACAAAGGCAGCGACGGCGTAGAGCGCAACACCGCCTACAACATGGGTTACGTGGCGAATCTTCTTGCGGGAAAAGAATGGCTTGTCGGCACATCGGATGTGCTTGGTGTGAACCTCCGCGTCAGTTCAACCGGAGGCAGACATCTCACGCCGTTCGACGTAGCGGCATCGCGTCTTCGCGGCGAGACCGTCTTTGATGAATCGCGTGCGTACAGCCAGCGGCAGACGGCATATTTCCGCATGGATGTGAAACTCTCGTACCGGATGGAGTTTGCCCACAGCACAATGGAATGGTCTGTTGATTTGCAGAACATCACAGGCAATCAAAACATCTTCAGCCAGACAATCAACCCTGCAACAGGCGAGATTACCACCAACTACCAGCTCGGCTTCTTCCCCGTCCCCACGTTCCGGTGGACGTTTTAAGTGAACCGTGCATAACGAGCGGTTGCTAAAAACAGTATTGAAGAATGTGGTGAACCGATAAGGTGTAACGAATTTATCAGCGAAGCATCTGTGGTAATGAAGACGGAAACCCGTATGATAACTGCTCACCATTGAAAGGGCTTCATTATGCTACTGTTCTTTTCCATACCGACCTTCACGAGCATCCGTGTATCACGGGTGTGTCGCTGTATTGCGCATCCTGCTCTTACTCTCCTGCAATCCATTCCTGTGATTGTGCTCCTCCTTTTTTGTGCGGATTCGCAGGACGCTGTCGCCCATATTGACGAGGACGAAGACACAGACGGCGAGACGTGGAGTGCATATCTACGTGTACACTACTTTTTGGCATGTGGTGAGATGTAAAAACAGTTCCTGCCTTCTAGAACAGTAATGGAACTACGGCACCACCCCTTACCCTTCCTGCCTGTACCGCAACCTTCCGGAAAGCGCAGTCCGTTTTCATTATGTAGAGACGTGCCGCGGCGCGACTCTACAACGCACGCTTCCAACAAATACCGTTTGCAGTATTGAAACCAGATGCTAAGTTGCGGGAAAGAGTTGTGTGTGTTTTGCACAACACGCCGGTAAGCAAAATCCTTCGGACTTCGCCTACCGCCCGCTCCATTAGCAGTAATAGTATGAAAACATTCGTAGAACATATAACAACTCAACTTGACAGTATCAAGCAGACAATGTTTGAGCTTTTGGACAATTCTAGAATTGTGTTCCGAAGAGACGACAGCGATTCAGAAGTAGTAATAATTGCACCCACACAATACTGGGACAGTCCGACTGAAATTGAACAAGGAATACAAATTAGACTTAAAAAATCCTACGGACTGTGGATAGAAACATTCAAGTTGTTTACCGAAAACTCACCAGATGCATCAAAGCGAAAAATTGACCAGACGGATAAATTTGTAATGAACTGGATAGAGAAAAAAAGTGACTGGGACATTCCGAATACTATTGGGGAAGCAAAAGCAAAATTTGAAAGTGAAATAGAATTCTTTTATGACACTCTAAATTTATATGCAAACAATGGAGATAAGGAAATAATTGTAATTCCTGACACTAATGCACTAATACAAGAGCCTGAGCCTAAGACATATAAAACCTTAACAGCATCTGATAAACTCACAATAATCTTCTTACCGACGGTTTTAAGTGAACTAGACGAACTTAAAATCAAAGCATCAAATCCCGACTTTCAGAAAAAAGTCAAATCCGTAATTACTAGGTTAAAGGGATACAGACAACAAGGAAATTTAATTGAAGGTGTAATAGTTGAAAAATCCATAAAATTGAAAATGGTTGCAGCCGAACCCAATTTTAACAGAACACTTTCTTGGCTTGACAATGAAAATAATGATGACAGAATTATTGCGAGTGCATTAGAAATTCAGCGAGACAATCCATCCTCGGTTGTTTGCTTGGTGACAAGCGACATTAATTTGCAAAACAAGACTGAAATGGCAAGACTGACATATATTGACGTTGACTAAAAAGGGAAAAACTACTGGTGCTAACACGGGTTTTGCGTCAGGCGGGCTGACGTGCAAAATTGAAGCTTTGTGCTTCTATTTAACTTTAGTAATAAATTGAAACTTTGTGCTCCGAAACCCGCCCGAACGCAAAGCCCGCTCCATAAGCGGAGGTAGCTGCAACGGTATTCTTTGAAAGCATAACGTCAAAATGTTCGGCTGAAAGCGGACTGCGCTTTCCGGCATAGTGTGGCGAAGGGGTGAGGGATAAGGTGCGGTGCCGTTTTTCACTAAGTTGCAGTATGATGACAAACAACATATCTGCGTTGCGGGGGAATATCACGAAACTATATGTGCTGCAAGTGCTGCGCTATTTCATGGTGATTATGCCTGTGATTGTGCTGTTCTTTCAGTCGGTGGGGCTGACCATGCGCGACATTATGGTGATACAGGCGGTGTTCTCGTTTGTGTCGGTGGTGTTCGAGATTCCCTCGGGGTATTTCAGTGATGTGTTGGGCAGGCGAATGACGTTGATTATCGGTGTTGCGCTTGGTGCGGCGGGCTTCGGGCTGTATGTGCTTGCAACCGGTTTTTGGTCTATCCTTGCCGCCGAGTGCGTGCTTGGGTTGGGGATGAGTTTTGTTAGTGGAACAGATTCGGCGATGATGTTCGATACGCTTGCCGGATTGGGCGAGGCGGAACGCTCGATGCAGTCGGAAGGTCGGTTGATTTCGTTCGGGAATTTTTCGGAAGGATTGGCGGGAATCACAGGCGGGTTGCTTGCGGCATTGTCGCTTCGTTTTCCGTTGTATGCACAGTTTATTGTAATGCTGATTGCCGTGCCTGTTGCGTGGAGTTTGAAAGAACCCGCACGCGCCTTAACAGCCGAACATGCGGACTCCACGATTGGAACGCTTCGCGGAATATGGGATGTGTCGAAATGGGCGTTGACAAAGAACCCGCGACTGCGGTGGCTGCTTCTCTATTCGGGAGTTATCGGCGCGGGTACGCTGACGATGGTGTGGTTTATCCAACCGTATATGCAACGCTGCGGGCTTCCGGTGGAGTACTTCGGGTTTGCGTGGACGGCGTTGAATCTTTCTGTCGGTACGGTTGCCATGAATGCACACCGCACGGAGTCGGCGTTGGGCGAGCGGAATGTTGTTGTTGTGTTGCTTGGCGTACTTGTGCTTGGATTTTGCCTGACCGGTACGTTTGCCGCGCTGTGGTCGTTGCCGTTTGTGTTGTGTTTTTACGTTGTTCGCGGGTTGAACAACCCGATATTCAATACGTATATCAATCGCATTGTTCCAGGCGACAGGCGTGCAACGGTGCTCTCGGTCAGGCAACTGACAACGCGGCTCGTGTTCTCGGTGTTTGGTCCGGTTGCGGGGTGGATAGCCGATGAAACATCACAGCAGGTAGCATTGTATGTGAGCGGAGCGGTGTTTGCGGCGGCGGGACTGTTTATGCTATTCGTGCGCCCGCACGAGCAAGGTGAAACAGGAGAAGTGCGCTCACTCTGATTCAGGCGCGGGGTCGCTTTCAAGCGCGTGCGCGTCTTCGGCAAGTTGCTCGGATTTGGGATAGAGCAACGAGAGCACAACCGATGCGGCAAGCACTCCGGCAACAACAAGTAACGATAGTTGAATGGGGATTTTATACCAATCCATGATGACCATTTTCACTCCGATAAAGGTCAGCACGACGGCAAGCCCGTACTTGATATAGTGAAAGATGTTCATAATACCCGCAAGTGCAAAGAAGAGCGAGCGCAACCCGAGAATGGCAAAGGCATTGGACGTATAGACAATAAACGGATCGCGCGAGACAGCAAGAATAGCGGGAATGGAATCCACTGCAAAAACAAGGTCGGTTGCTTCAACAATCAGTACCACGATAAAGAGCGGCGTGGCAAAGCGTCTGCCGTTTTCCATCACGAAAAACTTGTTCTCGCGGTAGTCCGACGTGACGGGCATCATCAGCTTAAAGAGACGGACGACGGGATTTTGTTCGGGGTGCAGTTCTTTCTCTTCGCCAATCGCCATTTTCAATCCGGTGAATATCAGGAAGCCGCCGAAGATGTAAATCAGCCAGTGGAATTTATCGAGCAGCGACACGCCCACAATAATCAGCGACATCCGCATAACAAGTGCGCCGAAGATTCCCCAAAAAAGCACCTTGTGCTGGTATTCGGGCTTTACTTTGAAATACCCGAAGATGAGCAGAATAACAAAGAGATTGTCAATACTCAGCGACTCTTCAATCAAATACCCCGTCATAAACTCCAACGCTTTTTCGGAGCCGAGATAGTAATACACACCCACATTGAAGGCAGCCGCCAAACTGATCCAGAATGCCGTCCAGCCCAGCGATTCGCGGATGCTGACTGTATGTTGCTTCTTGTTGAAGACCGTGAGATCCAACCACAGCATCAGGACGATGAATGCACAAAAGGCAATCCACATCCAAAGGGGTTCTTCGCTCATTAGGGGGTGTTTTGTGGTTGAAATGTTGTGTAACGGTGCAATATACACCCAAGTTCCGTGTACGGCAAAGAACACGGGATTGTCTGTTTCGTTCCTTTGTTGCAGAGTGACGGTTCGCAGTCCACCCTTGCGCTATGGTATATTTGCGTCCCGCTGAATCTGCGAATGATATTTCACCGGTACACCCCAATAATACCCTTTGCCATGAATCCTCAACTCCATATAGTCACCCTAGCCAACGGACTCCGCGTTGTGATATGCGAAAAACGCGGCGCGCCCGTCGTGAACGTGACTGTTGCCTATAAAGTCGGCTCGAAAGACGAATCGCCCGACCACACCGGACTTGCACACCTCTTCGAGCACGTGATGTTCGATAATATCGAAGACAACGGCAAAGGGCAATTTGATTTATACTTGACCGATGCGGGCGGTGCGAGCAATGCCTATACGACATACGATTTCACCTTGTATTATTTATCGCTGCCGTCGTCGCACCTTGAACTCGGCTTGTGGCTCGAATCGCAACGGCTTTCGGAATTCCGTGCCACACCGCAGGCACTTGCCACACAGATACAGGTCGTAACAGAGGAAATTAAGCAGAACGTATTTGACCAGCCCTACGGCGACTGGCGGAATCATCTTGCCGCTCATGGCTTTGCTGCGGATACCATGTACTCGTGGGAGATTTACGGCTCGCATGAACACGTGCAGAAAACCGATTACGCCACCGCTTCGGCGTGGTACAACGAGTATTACCGCCCCGACAATGCTTGCTTAATACTATGCGGCGATATTGACACAAGCGATGCAATGGCATTGGTCGAAAAATACATCGCGCCTATTCCCGCACGCAGCGGAACACCCCGCCGTACTCCTTATGATAATTCTAACAGGCGCACCGGCTCGGTCACACTTACGCAACCTGTTCCCTCGAACGCTGTGATGCTTGGCTACCACGCCGACGGCATGTGCAGCGACCGTATTCCGACGTATGATATTCTAACCTCCATCCTCAGCGAAGGGCGTTCCTCGCGGTTGTATTCGGCGTTGCAATACGAGCAGCAGATTGCATCGTATGTGGGCGCGTTCATGGATAAGCGTGAGTATTCCTCCATCTTCACCGTTATGTGCTTTGCAATGGATAATTCCATACCGTGCGGTAAGATGGATACCGCGCTTCGCAATGAAGTACAACGTATTGTAACAGAGGGGATTACAGAAGATGAGTTGGAAAAAGCAAAAGCGAAAGTGAAGACCTCGCTCGCATTAGAGTTGCAAACCACCGACGGCGTTGCCGATGCACTTGCACAACTGACCCTGTTCTTTAACGACCCGAACCGCATAGCAACACACATCCAGAAATACAACAGTGTAACAACCGACCATGTGAATACTCTTGCCCGCGAACTCTTTGCACAAGAGCCGGTGCAGATTCATATTGTTGCCGAGAATCACGACGAGCCCCACGATGAAACCATAGCCGATAACAATGCGGCAAACAGCGGTACATCGTCATTTATCCTTGAATAATTATCACACACAATGTCACTACTCCATACACTCACGCAAACAGGAAACATCCACCTTGCCTACGCAGCAATCCGCGTCTGGGTTGGCGCTATGATGTTCTATCACGGCTTTGTAAAAATTGAAGTGTTCGATAAATTCGTCGAGAACGTTACCTTGAAACAAGGAATGCCGGAGTTTCTTGCATACGCTGCATTTGGTGCGGAACTTATCGGCGGTGCGCTGCTAGTCATCGGATTATTCACCCGACCCGCTGCATTCCTGATTGCCGTTACAATGGCAGTTGCCGCATTCAAAATCCACGCGGTTGATCCGTGGCAGAAAAAAGAGTTTGCGCTTGCCTACCTGATACCCGCGCTTGGATTCCTCCTTGCCGGTGGCGGATTATATAGTATTGACAGCAAACTCGCACAACGATTTTCTCATCAAGGAAACTGATATGAATCTCTCCATCGGCTCGGATCACGCGGGCTACGCATACAAAGAAGCGATACGCGCCGCGCTTGAACACGACGGGCACGTGCTCACCGACCACGGCGTTCATTCAACCGACCGCGCCGACTACCCCGACTACGCCGTTCTTGTGGCAAATGATGTGGCTGCCGGGCGGGCTGATTTCGGTGTGCTTGTCTGCGGCAGCGGTATCGGTGTTTCGATAACCGCCAATAAAATAGCAGGTATCCGCGCCGCCAACTGCGTAACGGTGGAAATGGCATCCCTTGCGCGTCAGCATAACAACGCCAATGTTGTTTGCACGGGCGAGCGGCTTGTTGATGAAGCCACTGCGATTGCAATAGTCAATACGTTTCTTGCAACCGCGTTCGAGGGCGGCAGACATACCGACCGTGTTGCTAAAATCCACACACTCACCGGATGCTGATATGAACACCACACACGTTGATGTCCTTGCCATAGGCGCGCACCCCGACGACATAGAAATGAGCATGGGCGGCACTGTGGCAAAACTCGTTGCCGAAGGAAAACGTGTTGCCCTTGTGGACTGCACACGCGGCGAAATGGGCTCGCGCGGCACCCGTGAAATCCGTGACGCAGAGTCGGTTGCCGCTGCAACCATACTCGGCGCATCGTACCGCGAAAACTTAGACATGCCTGACGGTTTCATCACTCAAAGCGATGAGAACGTCGAGCGACTTATCCGTGTCATCCGCGCATACCGTCCGCGTATCATGGTCTTCAATCCCGCCTTCGAGCGACACCCCGACCACGAGCAGGTGCACCGCCTCTGCCGCACAGCATACTTCAAAAGCGGCATGTCGAAAATCATTACACACCACAACGGCATCGAGCAAGCGCCCCACCGTCCCGCGCAGATCTTTACCTACATCCAATCCTACCACCAAGAACCCGACTTCGCCGTGGATATCAGCGACTTTTTCGATATAAAAATCGCATCAATCGAAGCGCATGCATCGCAAGTATTTGTTCAGGGCGGCGGTCAGTCCAACGAGCCGCAAACGCTTATCTCCACACCCGGCTTCATGGAAATGCTCCGTATGCGCGACCGCTACTTGGGCGAGCAAACCGGCGTACGCTTCGCCGAAGGATTCAAGCGAATCTCCATGCTCGGAATCCCGACAATGAGCATCTGGTTATAGGTCTTTTTATTGAGACGGCACCACACCGTATCCCATCCTCAATCCTCATCTTGCCGGAAAGCGCAGTCCGTTTTCATTCTAGCGTTCTTGCGTTATAGTTCTAACCAGTACCCTCAAAATATTTTTTCAATCACCACCACAACCTCCGCCGCAACCGCCACCACAGTCTGAATCTCCACCGCAACCGGAGTCGTCTCCAGAACTGGAATGGTGTCCTATGCCGAAATCAGTACCACAGCCGCTACCACCACTTGTATCGTTATCATAAGTTCTCTTGTTTGCAGTAATAAGTGTAACAAATACCGCTATCCCCGCTATGAATACAATAACTCCCCATTCTTCGGGATGAAAGTCAATGAATACCCACATCAGAAAAAGAATAGACGCTATGACAACCCAACGCACCTTAGATAGGATTGGCTTTTTAAGAATATGGTATTTACTTGAGTCAACCAACTTCAATGGGCTTTCTGCAAAACGTCTATCAACCGATAACCAAATATCAGGTGGTGGCTCGGAATCAAATGTCTTGGTATATAAATCAAGTGTGTAGCTATGCTGCTTGCGGAACAACTCAGCTTGTGCGTTTCCACCTTCGGTAGGATTATGATGCAGGTCGAGGTGTAGTGGATTCTTGCAAAGGTCTATCCAGTACGAGCGTGTGTAACAAGATGTAGATGCCATGCCCTATCTACCGCATCGGATGGCGTAACAGCTTGGGAACTGATACAACATAGATATAAAAACTTACGGTATTCATCAATTACTCGTAGTGCATAATAATGCGACCAACTATTCTCATCAGCCAAGCGTTTTGAAAAGGGATATTCCGCCGAAGGATTATCGAACTTGAATTCTCCAAGTCGGTGCCAAAGGTCATCATTAATCAGTGATGCAAGTTTGTGTGCATTCATATAAACATCCTTGCTATAATCCTTGGGTTGTTGCAAATGATAGGCGGCAATTATACTACAGCAATACAGAGTATTGATAACAATTCAGACTTCGGTTAAAAGTTTAGCTTATTTATCTTTAGTTCATTATCCATTGTGCCTACCATAATTTGATATGTCTTGAACTTCTACAAAAACAACGTCGCACCAAAACGACCTTGCAACATATCCTGTGTCTGACCACTCAATATTGTCCGCGAGTATTCTGTACTAAGGTCAATAGTACCAAAGCCAGACCGTATTGAAATCTGACATCCCGAGCTTAACTCGGTCAGCGGTTCTTTGGCGAAAGTATATTCCGACTTCCCGTAGAGCGTGATTGATCCGGTTGTTGATGAAAAGAACACTATCCTCGCTTCTGCCGCCGCTTGAACACCCGAATACATAACGCTGTTGTTCTTCGATATATCAGGGTAGTTTGCACCAAGCGAGAATGATCGCAACGCTAATGACGGCGTGATATCAATACCGATATGGTTGTGTCTACGAGTACTGTCTTTTTGTTCCGAGGAAGTCAGATAGTACCCCAGACCATAGCCGCCTCGTACGTAGAGGAAATCATGTTGAAGTGTGTTAATGGAGTTCATGTCAAGTAAGGAAAGCTGTACACGAGTATATGTGTGTACTGCTTCAGCTTTTTTATCTTTCTTGATGAGTGTAAAATTCAAATCTCCTATTCCTATGCGCCAACGGATTGATTCATCATGATACAATCCGATTCCTAGTATGAATGCGTCTCCATACCCGGTTTCACCACCTTTATCAAATGTCGAAATACCTATAAATGCATGCTGTACTGATAACTGGAACTTGGAAGTTGAGCTAAAAAACTCTCCAGTGAATATTGTATGACTCGGAATGTGTGTCGTATGTGCAAACACCTCCAACACAGATGATAATGTGATGATTGCAGTGCAAATCAGGATAGGTAAAGGCGAGGGCAGGCATAGTGTATATCCAGTTAGCTTATGTCTCCTCTGTTTGTTGTCTGTTGTAACCATCACGTTAGAAGATACCCATTTTCTATAAAACACAAATACACAAAACAGACTTTACTTCCCCCTCTACCCCACCACCTCTTCCCATTTGCGTTCATCGAAGATGAGTTCGCGGCAGAGTTCGCGTCCGCGCTCGTCTATTTTGTAGAGAGGCATAATCTTCGAGGCATGAACAATAGCCATGTCTAAGCCCGCTTCGATGGCGTAATGCAAGAACACAGAGTTCAATACATGGCGTGTGTGCGGACTTAATCCGAAAGAACAGTTGCTTAATCCCAAAATGGTTTTGGAGCGTGGCATGATTCGCTTGATTTCACGGATTGCATTGATGGTGTCCATACCGGAACTACGGAGGTCTTCCTGACCTGACCCAAGTGGAAATGTCAGTGCATCGAAGATGAGGTCTTCTTCGCGCATACCGTGTACATCCACCACGTGGTCACGGATACGCTTGGCTATACTGACTTTCTTCTCGAAGGAATATGCCTGACCTTCTTCATCAATCGAAAGCGCGACCACACTTGCGCCGTATTGTTTTGCCAAGTGTAAAATCTTATCAGCTTTCTCCGTGCCGTCTTCGAAGTTGATGGAGTTGATAATGGCGCGTCCGGCATAATGCTTGAGTGCGGCTTCAATCACATTGACTTCCGTCGAGTCAATCATCAGTGGGATGGTAACCTGTGTGTTGAATCGCTTCATTACCTCTATCATATCGCGGACTTCATCGCGTCCCACATACGCCACGCAAACATCAAGGACGTGCGCGCCTTCGCGGATTTGTTCCTTCGCCATATTCACCATCGAGTCGTAATCCTCGGCAAGGAGCAACTCACGAAACTTCTTCGAGCCGTTGGCGTTGCACCGCTCGCCGACAAGAAGTGGTGCGGGTTCCATACGCATAGTAACCGATGTATAAACCGAACTAACACTTGGCACGAATTCATATTCACGTGGTTTGTGATTTGTATCTGCGTTGTACTCCTTAAGCCAATCAGCAAGCAATTGGATATGTTCGTGTGTAGTACCGCAACATCCGCCAATCATACCAACACCAAACTCACCAACGTAGCGTTTCATCCATGTAAGCATTTCTTCGGGAGTAAGATGATAATGCGCCACACCACCAATATTCTCAGGCAATCCGGCATTAGGCATGATGAACACTGTCTTGGGTGAGTTCTGACATAAGTATCGGATATTCTCTTCCATTTCCTTTGGTCCGGTGGCACAGTTCATCCCAATCACATTCACACTTTGGTACGGCTCAAGCGTTGTTAGAGCCGAGGCGATTTCCGTTCCCATGAGCATCGTCCCAGTGGTTTCGATGGTAACACTTACGATGAATGGAATCTGATGTACTCGCCAATCGGGTTGAGTCGAAGCACGCCATTCATTCACTGCTCGCTCCGCGCCATTGATAGCTGACTTCACCTGCAAAATATCTTGACATGTTTCAATACAGAGTACATCCGCGCCACCATCAATCAATCCTTTTGCTTGCAGATAGAATGCTTCTTCCGCAATATCAAAATCAATATGACCAAGTGAAAGCAGTTTCGTTCCCGGACCCATAGAACCCGCAACAAAACGTGGTTTATCGGGTGTGGCTAATTCATCGGCACATTCGCGGGCAATTTTTGCCGAAAGGAAGGAGAGTTCGTAACTCATCTCGGCAATATCGTATTCTGCAAGTACCACACTTGTAGAGCCAAAAGAATTTGTCTCGATAATATCAGCGCCGGCACGTAAGAAATCATAATGCACCTTGCGTACTGCATCGGGCTTGCTGATACAGAGATATTCGTTGCATCCCTCTAAGTGCTTACCACCAAAGTCATCGGCAGTCAGATTTTGCTGTTGCAGGTTTGTACCGGTCGCGCCATCGAAAAGTAGAACGCGAGAGTTAAGTGCGGAGAGAAATGGATTGTTGGTCATGTATTTTCGTGTATTTCGTTTTAGGTGTTCAAAAATACACTACTACTAACCTTGATAGACATATCGGTTAGGATACTTCGTCTTCCGTCTCCATTGTATTGATACTTGCAATAGGTTTTTCAACACTTCATTACCACACAAACAACCACTTGACTCTTTGATACAACCCCACGAAAACATAACCCAATAGTCCCGGACGCACTGATGAAGAAGGATTAGCAACATGACTTGAGGTATAGTATCTATGTATTGTTATATTGGATTCACGAAGCATGAGCTAGAACTGATTACCAATAATAAACTACGATTTTTCTATGCCCGCATACTATAAGGAATATCGTTACTCAAATGTTAGGAGAGTTATCTACTCTATCATTAGCACAGCACTGATTGGGACTGGAATGTGGTTGATAAACTATCCTTTTAAAGAATGGAAAGGCAATGATGACATTTTATCATTCATTTTATTCGTTATGCTTGGCATAACAAGTATTGCACTTGGCACTGCAACTATTCTATCTATCATTTACGCCAAAGTTGTTATTAACAATTCAAGTATATCAACATGGTGGTCGTACTTGCATCACAGTTTTGATATAACGGATGTACGCTCATACACATACAAAAAGTCGCTAATTCGAATAACATATCAAGGTTCAACAGGTCAAGAACGAACGACGGTGATCTCGGCAGACCTTAAAGATTCAATAGAGATTTTAACATGGCTTGAAGAACACGGTATCCCCGACAAAGACATACTTGATCAACAAGAGAATGATACGGAACTATACTCCGATCCAGTAAGTGACGAAATGACCGATAGACGAATGGAAGAAATACAGTTTGTACGGCGATGGACGTATGTGTTGAATACATTCTATGCACTCCTCGCAATACTTGTATTGTTCTACCCAAAGCCATATGAGTTCCTAATGGTTACATTGGTCATTTCTCCACTGCCTGCAATCATTCTCTTGCTACGGTATCCGACAATCGTGCGAATTGCCGTTGATGACAATTTTTCAAACCCTCATCTGATTGGGTTATTCTTCAGTTCGTGCATTTTTATGATTGCCATGATCACTAATGATGTTCTAGATCAGAGTAAACTCTTCTTGTATAGCATATTGACAATGGCAACACTGGTCTTGATTACTCATTTCAAGATGTTTGAGCGAATATCAGATTGGAAAAAACTTGGATCCCCCGTAGGTATAGCTTGTTTTACATTCTTTACCTATTGTATGGGTGCTTGCACGTTTATCAATATCTATTATGACTCATCAATCCCTACAACGTACTCTACACCGATTCTTTCTAAGCGAAGCGCGGGATCAAGTAATACTAAGTATTACATCACAGTATCACGATACGAGGAATCACTTCCTTATGAAGACCTTGAAGTTGGTGAATCCTTTTATGAAAAAAAGAAATCTGGTGACTCAGTAGATATGGTGATACACAAAGGCGTACTAGGAATCCGTTGGATGAGAATAGAATAATAGTGTGATTTAGAACTGACATTACCTTAGATGATATGCCTCGAACGTACCCCCGCCAGTCGCGCCATCGAAGAGCAACACGCGGGAGTTGAGTGCGGTGATAAATGGATTGTTGGTCATGTATTTTCGTGTATTAGGTTTTAGGTGTTCAAAAATACACTACTACTAACCTTGATAGACATATCGGTTAGGATACTTCGTCTTCCGTCTCCATTGTATTGATACTTGCAATAGGTTTTTCAACTCTTCATTACCACACGAATAACCACTTCACTCCTTGGTACAAACCCACGAAAACATAACCCAATAGTCCCGGGCGCACTGATGAAATAGGATTAGCTATGGTATATCCAAGTGTGATTGTAGAGTATGAGCTAAGTTCACGCATCATTGCAAGACGACCCTTCATGGACTCAATCTCTCCACCTTACAGAACAAAATCAACTGAGCATATATGAAGCACATTATTATTTGTTCAGGGTCATTTTTTGCAATACTATGCATAGTTAATTTTGCCATGAAGTTCGTCTATCCTTATAGCATTTTAACTTCTCTCAATTACCACCGTACCCGTATTTACTCATCTACTTTTTTTGATAAACAACATGCGTATCACTCTCACCTTGGTTGCAATTTTTTTCTCATGCGCTGCCGCACTCAATGCTCAATGGAAACCCTTACCATTTATTCGACCCGATTCAACCCAGTGTTTTGCAGTAAGCGGAACGACACTCTATGCCGGAACCACATACCGTGGGGTTTTTCGCAGTACCGATCTTGGTGTAACGTGGAAATCCAGCATGACCGGATTGACGGAAAATCCAGTTTCATCAATACTCATCCTTGACTCTACCGTATTCGCAGTAAGCTCGGCTATCGGGACGTTTAGAGGAGGGATTTACCGTAGCAGGGATAAGGGCGAGACATGGGTGAATCTGAGGCAAGGTCTGAATGGTGTGTCTGTGTACACATTATTCGCGGCTGACACCGTACTCTTTGCAGGGACAAGCAAATGCTTGTACCGAAGTTCCGACAAAGGTGAATCGTGGTCGGAATGCGGCTTGGACAGTATGTACGTCAGTTCATTATTATTAAATGGTTCAACTGTGTTTGCAATAGCCAAGAATACTCTTCACCGTAGTACTGATTATGGACGCAGTTGGTCGGAGCTAAAAGGTGCATTACTTACAGACAAGTTTGTACAATCCATACACAATAATGGCTCTGCAATCATTGCAATTCTATCCACGAAGACAGCGGATAATATCCTCCGCAGTACGGACAACGGCAACACGTGGGTACAATGCGGAATAGATAAACTCTTTGTGAACTCAATCGTAACCCTTGATTCGGTCTTTCTTGCAACATCGTCAACCGGAATTTTCAGAAGTGCGGACTATGGAAAGAGTTGGACATTCCCTGCTAAGAATACCATGGGTACTGTGCAATCGCTTGTTGCAAGCGGTTCAAGCTTCACAGCGTTCGGTTCATTTAGCACATTTTTCAGTGCAGATACCGGAAAAAGCTGGACTCCGACACTCGGGTTAAGCAATGTCATACCGAGTGCAAGTGCCGTCATCGGTTCACATGTATATGTAAGCAGCACTTCCTTTGACAATAGTGCATTGTACCGCAGTAGCGATAGAGGAAAAAGTTGGTCTGCCTTGAATGTGTCGAGCACTGTGTTTGCACTGACATCGGTTGGCACAACACTGTTTGCCGCAAGTTCGGAGAATCTCGGTCGTGACTGTTCGGTACACCGGAGTAGTGACGAGGGAAATACGTGGATACCGACTGGATTGATACGGACAACTATCTATACGCTGAATGCACACGGTTCAACTCTCTTTGCCGGCACAAACAAAGGTGTTTTACGTAGCACTGACAATGGCGATACATGGGTCGTCGCTAACAACGGTCTTCAGGACTCAATCATTCTGGCGTTTGCAAGTAAAGGCACGATGGCATTTGTTGCCTCGATGAATAAAGGGATTTTCAGAACCTCGAATAACGGTGATACATGGGAAGCGGTGAACAACGGTATGCCGGCAGGTACGTTTACGGCGCTTATGGCAACTGCAACAGATGTGTTTGCCGGCAATCAATTTGGGAAAATATACCGCACCATGAACAACGGAAACAGTTGGATGCCAACGGGAGATAACCTTCCCAACGGCAGGTCTATTGTGACGTTGGGATTGAATGGTAAAACAATTTT
>JAEUSO010000320.1 GCA_016788605.1 Candidatus Kapaibacterium sp.
AATGCGGCACTGCCTGCATCGTGGCTTGGCTGGATGCACGGTGATATTCGCCGTGAAATTGCAGTAGGGTTGAAAGGTGTGGTTATTTCTGGAATGAGAGAAGAATTTGTCCGCCGTGCGTCAACGATTACAGATGCAAACCGCAACTACATGCCGGTTGATACGATTACGATGAACCGCCTAAGTATAAATCAATTACCGGAATATCACGCATTCAACAAGTTTGTGCAAACAACAGGCGAGTTCGAGCATCATGCCGGATTATACAACTCGCTGTCGCTGCCGCATAACGACCAGCGTCTTGCAAAAATCATCGGTTACCTCTATGGAATGAATATCGAAAACGATGTGCAGGATATGATAGAATCGGATTACAAACTCATGCAGAGTGTTGATGCCGAGAATGTACAGTTAGATGGGCTTGCGCCGCAATTCCGCGAGAAGTCGAATCAGATGAATCAATCTTTGCAACGCAAACTCTTTTTCGAGAGTCCCGTTGCTGGAAATATCACGGGTTTTCAAAATACGTACACAACGGTACTCCAATCACCGGATGCCGATAATGTGTATGATACGTTTCTTTCGATGGCGACATCGCTCGAACATTTACAATCGGGCTTGCAAAACAAAGAGAGCGAATGGATTTCCGGCGATGGTTTCATTGTGGATGTAACAACAAAAAAATTATTAGAGAGTATTGCCGCATCCAAGTTGCTTGGCGGAGGTGTTCGCTCGATGATGGAAAATGGATTCGACACAAACTTCACCCTGATGCGCGGCAACTTGCAACGCGCACGAATCGGAATGCGCTATGGTTCGGATGATTCCGTTCATGTTGTGCAGATTAACCCCGAGTCCAAACATTGGGCATTGACTCCCGCTGTCGAAAACACCTACAAGTCGCTGATTGATTGGAAGAAGCAGCCCTTTGTTGTAAAGTCGTCGAGTAACCAACGGTTGACGACGCTTGCCTCGCAAATGGGCGAAACACAGCGCATCGTGTGGAACGGCGCATTACTGAAAACACTGCCGCAAACATTAGAGAGCTATTCAAAATATCTCACGGAAGGTATCAATAAATTCCCCGCAGAGTTGCAAATACCTGCTGAGAATGTTGTTCGCCGAGGGATACACAGGACGATTGGCGATATTGTTGTCCGAGCGTGCGATATGCAGCCGGCAACGGCAAACCGTACCGAGCAGGAAATCACTGTTGAAGTTCAATCGTTTGCCGATGCAATACCGAACTTAGGGTTGGCATTACGCCAACTGAGTGCTAGCGATGATGGCAGTGGTTCGGCATGTGCAACTATAGTCGGGAAGCAAATTGCAGGTGTCCTTGGTTCGATGTACCGTTGGGTGATTGACCGGCAGCCCTACAGCGTTTCATTAAACGAATCCAAACTCTCACTCTGGAAACCGCAGCAGTCAATTCGTGAAGTTGCATTCGACATCCGCGAAGCCGACCAACTGCAAGATTACTTGGAATCGCAACGCAAGCCGATTGAAGAGTGGACAAAACAATACGCATCACCGTTGCTCTCGTTCTATAACCAGAACGGGTTAAGTTCCACTGCACGCCTGACCCCGACAGGCGAAAACGATGTGCGCGAATGGAACTCCATAGCCCGTGGTATTGAAGGGTATGCAGCAAAAGCACCGAATAACTCGCTCGGAAAACTTGAGGACTTCATCACATCGCTGGGCAACATTACTCAAACAAATGTTGAGGAAATGCAGAAGATGGTTATCAGCCGCAATGCCGCAGGCAAAGACGATTTCTTCTTGCGAAAAATCAAGGATATTGCTAACGATATCCGTAAGAGTATTGCCATGAATTCCGCACCGCGATTCCGTGAGGATTACAAGCGGATTTATCAAACAGTCAGTGATATGCGGCAATACTTCCCGTTCGGCGAGAGTGAGATAGATGCCGACCCTGAACGGGTGAAGACGTATTTCACAAAGATGAATAATGAACTGACGTATGCAAAGCTCTGGCTTTCGATGGGCGGTGAGGTGTCGCTTGGGCATGACAGGTTCTTACGTGAACTCTTTGCAGCACGTGAGTTCTTCAAGCCAATCACTTACTCAGGCGAGAACAATTCCGGTACATACACTGTAACGCTCACCTATAGAACGAATCAGGCAAAAGAGCAGAATGCAACGACTGTTTATGCGCGTGCTTCATCGCAAGGGGCAAGTGGCTCGCAGGTTGATAAAATGCTTGTTACACCGGGTGATCAGGCGCAGTTCACATGGCGACCCGGCGACGACTTCCGCTTCGAGATTCATTGGGCGAAAGACGGCGGTGTCATGCCTGTAGCCAATACCGAAAAGTATGATATTGTGAATGAACGCACAGTTGTCTTTAAGCGGGCGGGTAATTGGTCGTTGCTGCGCTTTATCTCGGAGTTTATGAACGGACGTAACAACGGAAAAATCCAAATTGCACTACCCGTGGTAACAAGCGGAAAGGGAAGTTCAAGTTCGAGCGACCAAAACCTCTTGCTCTATGTGGATGTGGACATTGCCCCGCGTGTTCGCGACGAAAACCTTGCGTTCCCGCTTTTGGTGGGTCAAGCACCTGTGCCGGAATAAACATCCAACGGAAAAATCCTGTGTGCTAATTTCACACACAAAACAGGACGGTAACGCAGTATCCACGGAACGGACTCGTGGGAGTAACACAGCGTATCAATCACTCGAATAACTCATCGAGAACAGCTATGGAAATTTTGAATCTTGAAGAATTGCTTCAGCCGATTAGCGAAGCCGCACCATCGGGAAGCGACCAAAGCGCAACACCGCAATACTTGCAAGCCATTGAGGCGATGCGCGAGGACGACCCGACGATTTCGCGCCAGCCGTGGGAAGAAGTAAAGGCGGCGGAATGGGGTAAAGCAGAGCGTCTTTGCGAAGAATTGTTATCGAAAAAGACCAAAGACCTAACGGTTGCCTTCTGGTACACCGATGCACTTTTGCGAACGCACGGTTTAGCAGGACTTAGTGAGGGTCTTCAGCTTGTATCCGGTATCATTGATCAGTTTTGGGATACATTCCATCCGCAACTCAGCGAGCCGAACGACCTGTATCGCCGCATGAATGTGGTGATGAAATTCATGAACAAGTTCAATGAAAAATTAGGACTCATCCCGATAACCAAACCGAGTGCCGGCGATTCGAAGCCATACACATGGGCGAACTACAACGAAGCATCCTATGTTGACAAACTACCGGCGAACGACCAGAAAGCAGCGGTAGAGAACGGCAGGGCAACAACAGCATTGTTTGCTGCCTCGCTCAAATCAACGCCGAATGATTTTATCTTGCAACTCAATGATGCAACAGAGCAACTATCCGACATCGTAAAAAATATGGAGTCGGTATTAGTTGAGCATTGCGAAGCGTTACGCGAGTCGCTCGACGAGAAGTCCGATGCAGATGTGTCCTTTTCTGTTGTCCACGAATCGCTTGATATCTTTCTGCAATTTTCACAACGTCAAATCAAAGAACGCGGGCTGCGAAAACCTGAACCTGCAAAGCAAGTAACAGCACAAAACGCAGACGACAGTCGAAACGGAGTACAATCATCGGGTGGAATTTCAGGCGGATATGCAATGGGTCCGGGAATGG
>JAEUSO010000321.1:0-240 GCA_016788605.1 Candidatus Kapaibacterium sp.
AGATTCTTTGGCGCGAAGTGGCACGCATCGCCGATAGCGGCGAACAATTGGAAGACCACAAACGCGATGTGTATAAAGCCGTTTATGGAAAGCGGTATTCCGAGAAAAACGATTACCTGCTTCGTAATGAATACCGGCTGCTGCTGAACAAACTCTACTCGGTTATCGCCACCTGCGAGCGCGACGATCCCGTTAGCGCAAATCCTTTCGATGAATCCATAGCATTGCTGCGCGCACTGA
>JAEUSO010000321.1:250-3596 GCA_016788605.1 Candidatus Kapaibacterium sp.
TGCCCGCGCCCGCCAGTGCTGCGACCAACGCAGCGTGCTGATAATGATGCAGTTGAACATGGCATCGGTCTCGCAGCGCGGCGCAATCTCGCACGAGAGGATGCTTGGCTTTGTTCAGCGATTGGACGAAGAGCTTGCGGAACTGAAAGCGTTTTACGTGAGCGAGTCGCTTCGCATCGGCGCGTTGCGGAGTGCCGCCGAGCACACCATCACCATGTTCGGTTTTCCTTATTCGCCCCGTCCCGTTCAGGTCGAGACCGACTTTGCGGGCATCAGCTCGCCGCTTATCGAATACTACTCGCTTAAGGCGCAATCGCTTGGCAGCGATGTACCACCGCAGCAAAAAGTGGAAGCGGCGCAGCAAGCCGTCGAGGTGCTTATGTCGCTCTCGGATGAAAACATTTCTCTCCGCCGCGAGCGGATTATCGCGCTCTCGAACTGCGGCGCATTGCTGATGACGATTGCCAACGACTATCCCGCCGCCGCCGCCATGAATCTCCGGGCATTAGAGCTGATGAAGCAATACCGGTTGGGCGAGATTGACGTGCAGGTGTATTACAACTATTGCAGCGCATTGATGAAAAGTAAAGAGTACGCACAGGTGCTGCGGGCAATCGGCGAACACGAGGAAAAACTCATCAGCGACCAGCGCGTGGGATTCCGGTTCAGCATCCTGAAAACATTTGCACTGATATTTCTGCGCGACTGGCAAACCGCCATGAAAACACTGCCGCAGTACATCAACCGCTATCCCGAAAATGAATATCACTATGCGTGGTTTCAGCTTTCTATCATTGCCTATTTGCGGGGCGACCCCGACGATGCACTGCGCGAAATCCAGAACTTTGCAAAGCGGTTCAGCCGCCGCAACCTCGACATCCTTCAGCCGCACCAGCACGAACTTGTCAATGCGTTCCGCTCGTTCTATCACGCGGTACTCGAGAGCAACAACCCGAAGCGTATGGCGAAGTTCCTTGCCACAGCGCGAAAGAATTTGGAGAAAGCCATAAGCACCGGCATCTTCATCCCCGACTACCTGCCGATTGTCTGGCTGCGCGGCGAGCTGGAGTCATTCGGCAAACACGGGTAAATCCCGCACCGCACACCGCGTGTATTTTTGCGGCAGAGAGAATGACCGGCGTACTCACATTCACAAACAACACCGACACCAAACGGCATGACCATACAGAACGACACCGCAGCAGTAGTGGAATATATTGATACCCAAAGCGGCGGCAACCTGCGGAAGAAAAACGACCTTGCCACCTTGTTGGAACTTGCCGCACAGCAAGGCAACGCCGATGTAATAGCGCGGCTTGCATTCGACGGCACATCGCTGTGGAATGTGTTCGGCATCTTGCGAAAGCAAACTCCGCAAAGCGAGGGCTATAAACAACTCGAAGCCGAATTCGCCTCATCGCTTGCCTCGTTCCGCGAGGGAATCGCTTCGCTGATGGAGAACGCCGACGAGGGAGTACTGCTCCGCTTCCACGACATCTATCTTGCGCTTGGCGGCGGTGTTATCCGCAACCTGACCGACCTAGCCCACGACTTCGCCAAATTCAAGGAATTACAAAACACATTGCGCCGCGGCACTTGAACAGGCACATACATTTATGCGGCATAGATCTATAATAAAAGGGCGGTACACTGTTTTGTGCCACCGCCCCCGCTGGTTGTGGATTGACGTTCTACGATGGCACTATAGCTACACCAATTCGCTGAGAGTGGTTTGGATGCTATCGGTGCGTTTAATACCAAGTTTTTTGCGGATGCTCAGGCGGTGCTTCTCCACTGCGCGGATGTTCACAAACAGCAACTCGGCTATCTGATAGTTCTCCATCCCCGCAAGGATGAGTACGGCTACCTTGCTTTCCGTTTTGCTTATATCAGGATACCGGGCGCGAAGGTTGTCGAGAAAATGCGGGTTCACTTGGTTGAATGCTTCGATTAACTCATTCCAGTTTTGTTGCAATACCGGAGTCGCGTTCAGTTTCTTCCGTATGGTGTGAAGGATGTCTTCGGCGCGGTCGAGGTCTTGAAAAACGGCGAGTAAGTCGCTCTTCAGTACATTCACCGCCTGAATCTGCTGCAAGAGTGCATTGGCTTTCATGGCGAGTTGCGTTTGGAGGTGGTCAATATGGTGCTTGTCTAACGCCGCCTGCTGTTCAAGAATAGTGTTCTTATACCGTGCCGCCTCAACCGAATAGAGCGCACTGATTACCTGGGCGCGTTCGGCTGAAGCGGTTCGGTTCACCTCTGCATAATAGTCCTGATATGCAGCGAGTGCTTGGAAAGCAAGGGCGGTATTGCCGGCATGTGCATGAATTTCCGCTATGGATTTCATCACGTCGGCTTTGCGGGGGCGGCGGTGTTGTTCATCAAGGATTGCAACCGCTTCTTCTGCAAGAGCGATGCAGCGTTCATACGCTTCGGGTGTTGTGCGGACTACTGCAACGGCATAAACAGATAGCAGTTCCGGCGCGTATTGCAGGGTATCGTTTGCACGTGCTTCGGCGATGACCGGTTCAAGTAAAGCAGCGGTTGTTGCATACTCGCCCCGCTCGTTATGCAATTGGGCGATAAGTCGGGTATTCTCAAGTAAATCGAGCGTATTCAGTGTAGCGATATATCCATGCTCTGCACGGCGAAATTCCGTTAGTGCATCATCATAATTCCGCTGTTGTAACAGTGCCACACCACGATTATGGAAGAGCATCGGATGCATGGTCTCCACACCGTCGCCTGCGGGAAGCCCTAGTGCTTCGTCAAGAACAGATAATGCCTCCTCTGAACGTCCTGCTTTATTGTGCATATATGCTATGTTATTCAGCCACATTACACGGTGTAGGACTGTGCCGCCTTGACGCACATATTCAAGTCCGCGTTCCGCATACTGAACTGCTTCGTTGTATGCGCCGATATAATCCATCAAAGAAGACAATTCACCATAACAATGGATGCGGAGCATGGTAGTACGTACTGGCTCGCGCACGTAACCGTCGTGGACGGGGCGGGGAAAACCGTGTAATTCTCCAGATGCACTATCGTCTCCGCTGCTACGCTTGTCAATGGTGTCAAGCAGAGAAAGAACAGAGATAAAGTCACCGAGTGCCTCACTGTTCTGCCCGCGTTCTTTCAGAATGATTGCTTTATTGAATGATGCGCTGATGGCAAGACGCGGATGTACCGTTTCTGCTTCGCGCTGAACCGATTCGTACTCGGAAATCGCCTCGTCGTACCGATGAATGCTTTGCAATGCCGTAGCATGGAGCATCCGTGCATTGAGTTCACCAAGCCGGTTATTATTCTTCTCAAACTCATGTATCGCCCGGTTCGACCATTC
>JAEUSO010000322.1 GCA_016788605.1 Candidatus Kapaibacterium sp.
CAAGTACGTCTGTCTTGCCCAGCAGTCCGGTGCAAATGTTTTTACCGATTGGCGGCTTGTTTCTGTCTATTCGCTGACGGGCGATTACCGCAATCCCACGCCGATAACGTTGCGGCGCGGAACAAAGCTCACGGGTATAAACTTCACGGTTGATTGGCGCAATATCCCGCCACCGCCCTACAGGTAATGTCACTGCTGATTCGCCCCATTCTCTTCCCCACCCCAATCCTCTGAATAATACTCATACTGCCCATGAAATTTCTGTACGTTGTCGCCCTGATTCTTGCAAGTTGTGCTGCTGATGTCTATGCCCGCAGCGTAATTACGGGTTTCGTGCGCGACGGCGAAACAAAGCAACCGTTGCGCGGTGTAAGTATGCGGCTGGAAGGCACGGCACTTGGTAGCAATACCAACAAGGACGGGCGATTTATCATACGCTCCATACCCGAAGGACGTTATTCGCTGCTTGCATCGCTGCTTGGCTATAACAGCGTGAAGAAAGTGGTCGTGGTGAAGCAAGGCGACACAACAGTTATGGATATCGAGATGACCGAGCAGGCGATTCAAACTAGCGAGGTTGTTGTCTCGGCGAATAAGCGCGTGCAAGCGGTGCAGGATGTGCCGATTAGCGTGAGCGTGGTGGACCAAAACGCAATCCAACAACGCAACATCAACCGCCTTGACGAGGCATTGCGTTATGTGCCCGGTGTTAATGTGTCGGGTTCGCAAGTCAGTATTCGCGGCTCGTCGGGATTTGCCTACGGGCTTGGCTCGCGTGTATCGCTGTTACTCGATAACTTTCCTTTACTCAGTGCCGACAACGGCGACATGGCGTTCGACGCACTGCCGATGTTCGACCTTGAGCGCATCGAGGTAGTAAAAGGTGCGGGAAGTGCGCTGTATGGCACAAGTGCATTGGGCGGCGTTGTGAATGTTATCACGCGCGAGCCGAAGGACTTTCCCGAATTCCGTTTCCGCTCGTATAGCGGCATTTATACCCGCCCGCGTTTCGACGACTGGCTGCCGCAGGAAAAATTGGCGCACGTCAGCGGATTCGATGCAAGCTATTCACAGAAAATCGGTCAGGTGGGATGGATACTCTCGGGCGGGATGAAAAACGACGACGGGTATCGCCGATTCAATGATGCGGACAGATGGAATATCTTCAATAAAATCAGTTACAGCCCCACAGCACTGACCAACGTCACGGGCTTTGTGCAATACGCCTACGAAGACCGCGCAAACTGGCTGAACTGGCGTTCGCTTGCCTTTGCCACATTGCCTCCGGTTGGCACAAATCTCGAAGACCGTTTGCGCTCGCGCAAGTTGGCGGCGGGCGGCGAGTACAAACAAATCCTTAGCGGCAATACCTTCATCATTGCACGGGGAAGTGTCTATCGCACGTGGTACGAAAACAACGTGGGAAGCGACCGACCCGATTATGTAGCTGCCGATGCGCGTCAGATGAATACCGAAGTGCAGCTTACCACGCAGTTCAATGATAATATCGCTTTTACCGGCGGCTTGAATCTGATGCGGAATGATGTGGAGTCGCCGTATCTGACTGGTTCGCGCGGGCAACTGCTGCTAAGCGGGTACGGGCAAACCGAGATTAGTAATAAAGATGATGTGACGCTGACGGTTGGTGCGCGTTTAGACCGCGAGGAAACCTTCGGGCAGGCGGTGAATCTTGAGTTCAGTCCCAAAGTCGGACTTTCGTACAAAGCACCGACCGAGACGCAGATACGTGTGTCGGTGGGCAGGGCGTTTCGCGCGGCATCCATCACCGAGCGGTTTGCAGCGTTGCGATTCCTGAGCTTCAACGTCACAAAAAATCTTGACCTGCGTTCGGAAAAAAGCTGGTCGTTCGAGGTTGGTGCGGCGCAAACGCTTACTATTCTGGGCGCACCGTTCAGTTTCGATCTCGCGCTCTTCCAAAGCGAAATGTTCGACTTGATCGAGCCAAGTTTTATCGAGCAGGGCGGCACGGCACAGATACAGTTTCAGAATGTCCGCCGCGCACGCATACAGGGTCTTGAGGCATCTATGAAAGGATGGATTGGCGATAAACTCTTCGGCTTCGAGACATCGCTCACCGCCATGAACCCGCGCGACTTGATAGAGAACATTACGCTGCGATACCGCCACAGCATTCTTTGGACATCACGCATTTTGATTCCCTACAACGCCGCCGAATTGCAATTCGACTACCGCTACCTTGCCCGCTGGGAAAACGTGGAAGAGCGCGTGACGCAATACAACCTTGTTGCCAATGCCGACGTTCGCGTTCCGATACACGTGGTGGATGCGCGGCTAATATGGGACTTCAACAAAAGCAGCGCACTGCCCGTCCGCGCCTCGCTGAATGTCAAAAATCTCTTCGACTACTACTACGTGGACAGCATCGGCAATTTGGGGCTGACGCGCCAACTCACCATCCAATTCGACGCACGGCTGTAAGTAGCACATCACAGTTCAGTGAATTCGGTACGCGACGAATCCGCCGCATCGCTGCCGTGATGTTATATTGCCGTATGACTGCATTACACCTTAAGAATATCACAAAAGAATACGACAACGGCTACCGTGCGGTGCGCGGTATAACGATGGATATATATGCGGGGGAATTCCTTGTGCTTGTGGGTCCTTCGGGCTGTGGAAAATCCTCGCTGCTGCGGATGATTGCCGGATTAGAAACAATCACTGGCGGCGATTTGTATTTCGGCGACGAACGGATGAACGACACCGAGCCGCGCCACCGCGACATCGGCATGGTGTTCCAGAACTACGCGCTGTATCCGCACCTTAGCGTTGCGCGCAACATCGCTTTTCCGCTTGATGTACGCAAAGAGCCGAAAGATGCTGTTGTCGCACGGGTGAACGAGGTGGCGGCGATGTTGGGCATTGACTCCTTGCTGGACCGGTTGCCAAAGCAATTAAGCGGCGGTCAGCGGCAGCGTGTGGCGTTGGGTCGCGCTATTGCACGGACTCCGCGCGTCTTCCTTTTCGACGAGCCGCTCTCGAACCTTGATGCCAACCTGCGCGTGGAGATGCGCACTGAACTCACCGCACTGCAACGGAAGGTCGGCTCGACGGCGGTCTATGTCACCCACGACCACACCGAGGCAATGACAATGGGCGACCGTATTGCCGTGATGAATAACGGTGAGTTGCTGCAAGTGGGAACGCCCGCAGATCTCTACGCCAATCCGCAATCACTCTTTGTAGCAGAGTTTCTCGGCTCGCCCAAAATCAACAGCATCGCCGGCAGCATAACAACCGCAAGCGGAGTAACAGTATTTGCAACAGACGAAGGCACATTTACCCTGCCGCTTGGAACAACGCCATTGCCCGCAGGTACGGCAACACTCTGCATACGCCCCGAACATCTTGCGCTTGGTAACGGTAACATCGAAATCCCGCCCGCAACGGTTGTGCATACGGAATACCTTGGTCACGAATCCCTTCTGCATTGCCGGAGCGGCTCGGTCATGCTTCGTGTGCGTACATCAACAGACAGCGGTATCAGCCGTGGCGATACAATTCCGCTCCATGTGCAACGCAGTCATCTTCTTCTGTTTCGTCCGGCG
>JAEUSO010000323.1 GCA_016788605.1 Candidatus Kapaibacterium sp.
GGCGAAATGTCGTCGCATGTAGCGCAGCGTATGCGTGAAAAGGCACAGTTTCTTGTCAGCAAAATCAACAATCCCCAACAGGGAATGAGTGAACTTGTAATTGACGAGTTCAAATTCTTTGTGTCATGTCTTACGGAATCATTACCGCTGCTTGAGGGCATTGTGGCAACAAACACATCGCATCCGTACTGGATGTACACAACGCTGCTTGCCATTGCAGGTCGGCTTTCCTCATTAGGAAGCGATCGCATTCCGCCGCAGTTCAAAGCATATAATCACAATGACCTGTTTAGTTCGTTCGACCAACTCCGCAAGTACATCCTCAGGATGATTGCCGAAGGTGTGATAGAAACATTTATCCGCATTCCCATGCGTTACGAAGCAGGCATGTACAAAGTGGAACTCAAGCATCAGTGGCGCGACAGCGATGTTGTTATTGCAGCACACCCTAAAATCGGCGTATCATCATCAGACCTAAACTCTTGGATGCAAAGCGCAGTGATTGGTACGGAAGGTATTCATCCTTCATTGAAAACACGGCGTATCCTTGGCGTTCAGCGCACAGAAATCGAGCGTCTGCCGGATGTGCTTGTCTCGAAAGGTACTTTACTTTATGCTGCAACTCTCGATGAAGAATCGGTGATTTACGGAGAGGATCTCTGCGTGGAGAATACACTGAAAGATCATGCCGACCATCTGCCTGCCGAGATGAGTTTGTATGTAAAAGTGAAGACATAATACTCAACATACAGTCACTTAAACAACAAGAACATGTTCACGGAATTTGGCGAATCACTTACCCTTCAATACTTCAGAGAGATTTACTCCGAGGTGCTTCGCATTAAACGCATTTCAGCGGCACACCGAAATGTGGTTCGTCCCGTCAGCGACTTCGAGCCGGAAATGTTGAAGAGCAGGTTCGAGACCATGTTCCATAATCATGAGCGGGCTTCTACAAAAGTCGGCGGCTATTTTCTTGAACCATACAGCGACGCGCGGTACGCCATGATAAGTTTGGTTGATGAAGTCCTTATCAACGACGACTGGATGTATCGAACATGGTGGCAAGGTGAGTTGTTAGAAAAATCATTGAACGGCTCGTATGAAGCGGGCGAGGAATTTTTCAGGCGGGCTGACAGGATTTTAAGCGAACGCCGCTCTGTGGAATATGTCGAAACAGCGAAGGTCTATTTGCTCTCGTTGTTACTCGGTTTCCGAGGTAAATACAGGTATGATGGCGGCGAGCCGTTAGTTAAACAGTACATTGCAAAGCTCTATGAATACATCTTCGATAAACCGTATCATGAAACCTCCGAGATAACAAACCTGACTGCCGAAAGTGATTTGCACATTGCATCGCAAGATGACGTAAAGTATTTCCCGCCGTCCTACAAGCGTTATGTGGTGTTGCTTTTATGGCTTGGTGTTTTTCTTTTGATGACAACGGCATTGTGGTTTTACTTGACGAAAGACATCCGCCGCACGTTAGGCGAGATTCGCCAGTTGCAAAAACCGGTGGTTGTAAAAGAGGAAACCAAAGTTCAGAAACGCACATCACCTGTGTTGGTAACATCCATAAAGAATGAGCGTGGAGAGCCGGTTCAAGCATTAGTTACCATTGACGACTCATCGGGGTTCACAGCGATTGCCCGCGAACAAACGAACATAAAAGGGGTGGTGCAAATGCCGCTTCCGCCTAACAGAACATTGCGTATCAGTTTGGAATCGCGCGGATGCTATCCCAAAACTGTATGGCTTACATCCGGCGACCGCACTGAGCATAAACTGAACGAAAGCATCAATACTCTCGAATCACTTCGCGATAAACCAATCCGTATTGAAAACATCAGTTATGATAAAGGAAGTGCGGATTTGACAGAAGCGTCAATACCATATCTCGACAAAATCAGCGAGGCATTGAAAGGCGCGCCAAGCCTGCATGTGAATATCACCGGTCATACGGATAATGCGGGCGGACAGATGACAAATGTCAAACTCTCGCGCGAGCGTGCAGAATCGGTGCTCAACCACTTTGTAAAGCGCGGTCTTGATGTTGAACGGCTCCATGCGTTTGGCAAGGGTTCGGCACAACCTGTTGCGCCCAATACCGACAACGCCGGCAGGTCATTGAACCGCCGTGTGGAAATCATGTTTGTGCAACCCTAACGGCAACAAAAGAATGAGCTGGCTTATCTACATCATACTCTCAATCAGCATCATTGCCCTCATTGTCGGGATTATATATGCATTGCGTACCCGCGTTGAATTTGCACGTCAGATTAGCGATGCAGGAACATCGGTCTTTAAGGAAATCCGCGACTGGTTCCGTAAGGTCTTCTTTCTTGACTTGCGAAAGTCAATGCGAAGCGGACTCTCTGCGTTGAAACAACAATCGTTATCGAAAAACTACCGCTACGATAAACCCTGGTATCTGGTCATGGGCGACCCTGCGTCGGGTAAGACATCGTTCTTGCAGACACTCATCGGGGCACCGTCGGTCGAGGCGTTCGATACGAAACAAGTGAACTGGGGGATATTCGATAACGGCGTATTACTCGATGTTCATTCTGATTATCTCTTACCTCAAAACCAACAGCGCAAACGTTGGAGTTTTGCAACGCGACCGCACCGCACTTTTCTTCGCCAGCTCCATATCCGCCGCGAACGCCGACCGCTCGACGGCATAATACTTACCGTATCTGTTCACGAAGTACTGAACTATGCGGCAAACCCCGAATTTCAACAAGAGCGTGTCAATGCGCTCCGCGATTCATTGCTCTCGACGGCGAACCGGCTTGGCATGACCGTCCCGGTCTATGTTGTTATCACCCAATGCGATACACTGCCGAATATCACAGCACTCTTCACATCGCTTCCTATCGAACGGCGAAACGATATTCTCGGTTGGTCGTCGCCATATACGCCAGATATACAGTTCTCGCGTGATTGGGTGGATAACGGCTTTGAGTTTCTGTGTCAGCGTGTTGCTTCATTGCAAACGGATATTATCAACAACACGCAACAACGTGATGATGTGTATGACGCATACTCGACGGTGAAATCACTTGCCGCCCCGGTGACAGAATGGATGAGTACTGTCTTTGCAGCACAAGGCAAAACGCAGTCGTTGATGATGCGTGGATTCTACCTGACAGGTCAGCATGTTGAAGTCGTTGAACACGAATCATCGGTACAAGAGGATTATATCTATTCTCCCTTCGACTCGCCGTTGAACCAGAGGCAGATTCATTCAGGTAAGCGGGTGACAGGAATGTTCGCCGACGCGCTCTTGAATGACAAAATTCTCCGCGAGAGCGGCTTAGCCGAGCCGGTCAAACAACATCACACACGCCGCAGCAGAATCTCGATGCTTGTACATGTGTGTTTCTTTGCATTCATTTCATTAGCATGTCTATGGCTTGCTGTATCATGGAGCGACTTGCGTCGTCGTGCAGATAAGATTTCCGATATGTTGGGAAGTGTACGCGATGAGCGGCAGACATCGAAGTTTGAGTTTGAGAAAACGCGAAAGACATTCTACTATGCCGAAAAGACAAAACAGTATCTCTCGTTTTTTGCAAAGTTGGA
>JAEUSO010000324.1 GCA_016788605.1 Candidatus Kapaibacterium sp.
TAACGCTCAACTCAAATTTCTTTTGTGCGAATATACGTTCATGCTAACACATGCAATCAATTCATTTTTCGTGTGAGAATAATTTCATCACGCTTCCATACTAACTCGTCTTGCCAATAGTCAATACCGTCTATCGGATGCGTGAACGAACCGGTGTATTTCGCTCCGCAATGTTCATAAAATCCGCGTGCCGGATTGCCTTGCAGAACAACTACGCCAAGGTGCGTCCATTGTGCAGCCATTGCAAGAGTAATATAGGATTTAAGCAACTCTTTACCGATACCAGATTTATGATTCATAGGATGAACATACAGTGCATAGACCTCCCATTGATAACCCTCGCGCCGTGCTGTGCCACCACCGCAATAGCCGAGAATGATCCCATCGTCGTTTGTAGCAACAATAGTGCAGTGTGCGTCATTCATATTGCCTATGATTCTCTTCCAGTCATCTGTCCGTTTTTCTATCGAAAGGGATTTCAACATTGAATCATGGATGAGACCCGAATATGTTACACGCCACGTCTCAACATTTATCCGTGCTATCTGTTCTTCATCGCCTATCCTTGCAATGCGAATGGTTATATCTTTCATAGATGACCGCTGTCAATACTGTACTCATAAAAAAAACACCCCGATACTGTGTTTTGTATCGAGGTGTGTTATGTGTAGCCATGCAGGATAACTTACCGTGATACAACAGCCGCTTTCCGTAGATCGGCGTTCATCCGTGCAATATATTCAACCTTAATTCCCTTCGGACACGCAGCTTCACACTCGTAGTGATTCGTGCATCCGCCGAAACCTTCGTCGTCCATTTGACCAACCATGTTCAACACGCGGTCGCCACGCTCTGCCTGACCTTGTGGTAACAACCCGAGGTGTGTGACTTTTGCCGAGGTAAAGAGCATTGCCGAAGCGTTGGGACATGCGGCAACACAAGCCCCGCATCCAATACATGTCGCTGCTGCAAACGCAACATCGGCATCGGTCTTGGGAATGGGAATTGCGTTTGCGTCGGGTACACCGCCTGTATGAACACTAATGAAGCCGCCCGCGCCAATAATCCTATCGAAAGCAGAGCGGTCAACCACCAAGTCCTTCACAACGGGAAACGCTTTGGCTCGCCACGGCTCAATGGTAATTGTATCGCCGTCATTGAACTTTCGCATGTGCAACTGACATGTTGTGGTCAGTGCTTCCGGTCCGTGCGCCATACCGTTAATCATCATTCCGCAAGAGCCGCAAATACCCTCACGGCAATCATGGTCGAATGCAACAGGTTCTTCACCTTTGGCGATGAGTTGCTCATTAAGGACGTCGAGCATTTCAAGGAATGACATGTGCGGGCTGACATTATCGAGCAGGTAGGTCTTCATGCCGCCCTTTGTTTGTGCGTTTTGCTGTCTCCAGATATTCAGTGTTAATTTCATAGCAATTATCTTTCGTATGTATTACTTATAGCTGCGAACAGCGAGCTTGATTGTTTCAAATTCGAGCGGCTCTTTATTGAGGATGGGCTGGTTGTTATCGCCATTGTATTCCCAGGCAGCCACATACCGGAAGTCATCGTCATTCCGTTTTGCCTCGCCGTCCTCTTCTTGATATTCTTCGCGGAAATGACCGCCGCATGATTCTTCACGATGAAGTGCATCAAAGCACATCAACTCAGCGAACTCCATAAAATCGGCGACACGTCCCGCATGTTCAAGATTCTGATTCAGTTCCTCGCCACTGCCGGGTACAATGATATTCTGCCAGAACTCTTCGCGTATTTCGGGGATTTTTTTCAAAGCCGTTTGCAGTCCTTCCCTGTTCCTCGACATTCCGCAATAATCCCACATGATTTGACCAAGTTCGCGGTGAAATGAATTTGCCGAACGCTTGCCTTTATTATTGAGCAACGCCGATAGTTTGCCGCGAACGTCCTGCTCTGCTTTTGCAAACTCAGGATGGTCGGTTGAGATATTCATCTTCGGTGTTGATGCGAAGTAATGCCCTAATGTATAAGGAATGACGAAGTAGCCGTCGGCAAGTCCTTGCATCAGCGCAGATGCACCTAAGCGGTTTGCACCGTGGTCGGAGAAATTCGCCTCGCCCAATACGTGAAGTCCGGGAATGCTGCTCATCAGATTGTAATCAACCCACAATCCGCCCATTGTATAGTGAACCGCAGGGTAAATACGCATCGGTTGTTTGTACGGGCTTTCACCGGTGATGCGCTCGTACATTTCAAAGAGGTTGCCATAACGCTCGCGGATGACATCTTCGCTTAACCGCTTGATTGAATCCGCAAAGTCGAGATACACTCCCAATCCGCCGGGTCCTACACCACGACCTTCATCACATACTTGCTTAGCAGCACGAGATGCGATGTCGCGCGGGGAGAGGTTTCCGAATGACGGGTATTTACGTTCGAGGTAATAGTCGCGTTCTGATTCCGGTATTTCGTGTGCAGCACGTGTGTCGCCCTTTGCTACTGGTACCCAAATACGTCCATCGTTTCGAAGCGATTCCGACATGAGCGTGAGTTTGGATTGATAGTCACCACTAACAGGAATGCACGTGGGGTGAATTTGCGTATAGCACGGATTACCAAACGCTGCCCCTTTTTTGTAAGCGCGGAACGTTGACGTTACATTACAATTCTTTGCATTAGTCGAGAGAAAGAAAACATTTCCGTAACCACCAGTGCAAAGCAATACGGCATCTGCAACATGACGGGTAATCTTACCGGTTACAAGGTTGCGTGATATAATCCCTTTAGCATGACCATCCACAACAACAATGTCCATCATCTCTTCTTTGGTAAAGAGATTCGCTTTGCCAGCGCCAACCATACGCATCAATGCTTGGTAAGCGCCGATAAGCAGTTGCTGACCTGTTTGTCCGGCAGCATAAAATGTACGCGATACTTGTGCGCCGCCAAACGAGCGGTTATCAAGCAAGCCGCCGTATTCACGGGCAAACGGAACACCTTGCGCCACACATTGGTCTATGATATTCACACTTACTTGAGCCAAGCGATAGACATTTGCCTCGCGGGCGCGAAAGTCGCCGCCTTTAATAGTATCATAAAATAAACGGTAGATGCTGTCTCCGTCATTCTGATAATTTTTAGCAGCGTTGATACCGCCTTGTGCTGCGATTGAGTGTGCGCGGCGCGGCGAATCGTGATACGTAAAAACATCCACCTGATAGCCGAGTTCAGCTAATGATGCCGCTGCCGAAGAACCGGCTAAGCCCGTACCGACGACGATTACCTTGTATTTACGCTTATTCGCAGGATTGACAAGTTTGATACTTGCCCGATGGCTGTCCCATTTATTCTGAACCGGTCCTGACGGGATATTCGATATTAATTCCATACGTACCTCTTTATCCTAACGGTGTTATGTATTTCAAAAGCACTGCAAGCGGGATGGAAACATATCCTATCCATAAAATCAAGGAAAGTCCGTTGCTTGCATTTTTCAGCTGTGAATAATAGCGGGGATGATTGAATCCTAATGTCTGTATCGAGCTGGCTATTGCATGACTTAGGTGCATCAGGACAAATGTTACGTACACAATGTACACGC
>JAEUSO010000325.1 GCA_016788605.1 Candidatus Kapaibacterium sp.
GGGCGTTGGGCACTGTCTCATTTCATGGCGGACTTGGATATTCTTTGGACTTGAATTACAATGGAGCAGGTGCAAACGTGTGGGGCGGAATTGAGCAATCGTTAGGTTCGCAAGCTGCATTGCTCGCCGAGTTCAACCCACAGTTGAATATGAAAGGTGCGCCGTTATTAAACGTTGCATTCAGATGGGCAATCGTGAGCGGTGTGACGCTTGAGTTACAAGGACGCGATCTCTTTGGTAAACTGCCCGGCTCGTCAGGATGGACGAGAACAATGGCAATCGAAATTATCCGGCGCATCTGATACACCCTACTTCTTTTTCTTCGTTGCTTTACGTTTTATCCCGATGTGTTTGGCATATAAAAGAACTCCGCCTGTCATCGGGTTGCCTACTGGTTCTTCTATGTACAACGTACCGCTTTCTAATGCCAATATCTGTTGTTTCAGCAAAGGTAGAACTTTAGGATTTCGCGCTACCGAGCCGGTCAGATACACAGGGAATTGTTTGAATGGTAGTCGCATGTCATCCAAACCGTCGAATGGTGACTTTATCTTAGGTATGTGGTAATTCAGCAACATTCGCATCGATAGCGTTTGAACGAGCGATGCTCCTGCCTCTGCGATGCCCTCAAGCAGTTGGTTTATCATCGGATGGTTCTTCAACTGCTTATTCTCCAATAATGCTAACACAGCTTCAGTAACAGATACTTCGTTTTCCTTTACAAAGGCAAGAAACTCACGAGGTTGTTTGGCAATCGGAAAGGACAGTTTTTTTTCTAACTTGCGAACGAGAGTGTCACCACTCAACCCGGAATCAACAACCCTGAGAATCTTGGATATGAATTGCTGCACTACCCACGTACCCGAACCTTCATCGCTATACGGCAGACCGTAGCCGCCCGCCCTGTACAATTTCGATTCTGCCATACGACCGACCGCAATCGAACCGGTGCCGAGATTTAATAATAAGCATGGAGAGGATAACGAGCCGCTGCAACCTATTAACGCAAGCTCGGCATCGCTCCTGCAATCAATGAATATCTTATGCTGCGAATGATTTTCGATCACTTGTTTCATGAATGCGTCTCGAATCGATGTTGCAATCGCAGGTGTGCCAATGCCAGCCGAACCAATAATGATACCATCAAGATCCTGGACCCGGCAACCAATACCCAGAAGCATTCCTTGCAACAAATGAATCACCAGTGCAGCATACGCATCCGGTTGGGATAGGTATTGCTTCATTGTTCCTGTCACGTCGGATGCGAGACAATCGGAGTACTCCAACGCGGACATAGTTTTGATTGATACAACCCATAATCGTGTATATGTACCGCCGCCGTCTATCACAGCAATAATCGGGTTCTTCGCGTTCATTCTTCCTCACTTTGTACTTCAATACCGCTAATGTAGTACACCCCCGCGTATTTTCGCGCTTTACTCATGATAAAGCCACTCAAAAAAGCATGAATGCTTTGTACTCAACCGATTTTTCCGATCTGACGATATTCCGGCGCGGCAAAGTACGCGACGTGTATGATATGGGCGATTCGTTACTCATCGTTGCAAGCGACCGCATTTCGGCATTCGATGTCATTATGAATGAACCCGTTCCGGGCAAAGGCGCACTGCTGACCGACGTTTCGCTTTTTTGGTTCGGGAAAATATCATCGCTTATAGCACATCATGTAATCAGCACAGACGTAGATACCTATCCCGAATCATTACGCAAGTATAGCGACATCTTGCGAGGTCGTTCGATGCTTGCACGGAAAACACAACCATTGCCTGTCGAATGTGTTGTTCGCGGCTATTTGGCTGGGTCGGGCTGGAAAGAGTATAATCAGAATCAAACGGTATGCGGTGTTCAACTTCCCGCCGGACTCGTGGAATCATCCCAACTACCGGAGCCGATTTTCACACCGGCAACAAAAGCGGAAGAAGGTCACGACGAGAATATCTCGTTTGAACAAACTGTAGAAATTCTTGGTGAAGAAACGGCGGCATTTGTCCGCGACATGTCCATCAAGATATACACAATGGCACGCGACTTTGCGGCGACCAAAGGTATTATCCTTGCCGACACAAAGTTCGAATTTGGTCGTCTGCCTGATGGCTCAATCATCATCATTGATGAAGCACTAACACCTGATTCCTCACGCTATTGGCTGGCATCGGAATACGAACCCGGCAAACCGCAAATGAACTTTGATAAACAAGTATTGCGCGATTGGTTGGAAGCACAGGATTGGAACAAGCAGCCGCCACCGCCAACACTGCCCGATTCTGTCATAGAACAAACATTGGCGAAATACAAAGAGGCGCACGACCGTCTTCTTGCATAATCCAAAAACATAACTACAAACACATGGCAACACTTACACTCATACGTCACGGCGAATCTGTATGGAATCTTGAAAACCGCTTCACCGGCTGGGTTGATGTTGAACTCTCGCCAAAGGGTATTGACGAAGCAAAACACGCAGGTGAAAAACTTGCAGGAATGCACTTCGACCACCTCTTCACATCTGTTCTTCAACGCGCTATCGATACTGCGTCACTCGCACTTAACGCAGCAAGAATCAGCGACCTTCCGACAACACGCGACCTAGCGTTGAATGAACGCCATTATGGTGACTTACAAGGATTGAACAAAGCTGATATCGGCAAACAGTACGGCGAAGAACAACTGAAAATCTGGCGACGCAGTTATGATATTCCCCCACCGAACGGCGAATCGCTGAAGATGACGCAAGAGCGCGTTCTGCCCTATTATCATGCTGAAATTGAACCGATGCTCAAGGACGGAAAGAATGTCGTTGTCGTCGCACATGGAAATTCACTTCGAGCACTTGTGATGCACATCGAAGGCATGAGTCCTGCACAAATACTTGAGACCAACATCCCCACTGCAACTCCGTTTCATTACGAGTTTGATACAGAGATGAACCTCATCGGAAAACGGGACACACTGTGGTAACATACTGTTATGCTTGATTCTCTTGTTGACCAACTTACGCTTCGCAATGGATACTACGATGAGCAGGGTCAGCCGCGCTACACCACGGGCAATATAGTGAGCGGCGCTTTAGTGCGCGGGTTTGCCGTGATGATTGTCGGTTTTCTGATGTGGCATTACCAAGGCGACCAAACCACGTGGTTCATCACCATCGTGTTACTTTGGGGCTACGTGGCATATCCCGCATACCGGCAATACAGCATTTTCAATTCCCATGTCGAGCAGTTGCAAATCACAACGCTCTGTGGACAATGCAAACATTTCAATCCAACCAATCAGCTATGCCACATTTATGATGAGCATGTGAGTAACACACACATTCCGTGCGAAGGTGTTGATTGGGAACCGAGATAATGGCAACGCCATCACCCATGCGAATGATATTTTTAGTGGCGTTGTGGGAACTCCGTCAATGGTTACGCAATCCCGCAGTGTTACTTATTACTGCTCTCTCACCGGTCATCATTCTCTTGTTCGTTTCTGAGCGGTTCTCGCGTAGTGAGCGGACAGCCGATTCCACACACTCGTACTTCGTTGGTATTGTTTCCGACTTCGACT
>JAEUSO010000326.1 GCA_016788605.1 Candidatus Kapaibacterium sp.
GGAGAACCCTTAGAGCAAGAAAATGTCTATCCGTTGATGTCGTGGTTTTGCGACAATGCCTACACAGTTGCCGTAGAGACAGGTGGTCATATTAACACTGAGTTTGTTGATAAGCGTGTGATACGCATTATTGACATGAAATGTCCCGACTCGAAAATGGTAACACTCAATAACTATGATAACCTCCGCAACCTTCGTCCGCATGATGAGATTAAGTTCGTGATAGCAAGCAGGACTGATTATGATTGGGCGAAGGGTATAGTCACTGAATATGAACTGCCACACCATGCCGGAGCAGTCCTCTTTTCATCCGTATTCTCGATACTGCCGCTACAAACATTGGCAGAGTGGATATTGGAAGACCGGCTTGACGTGCGGATGCAAGTGCAGATGCACAAGTTTATCTGGCATCCCGACACACGTGGGGTGTAGTAACCATAATAAAGAGAAAATCTGTTGCAGGCAATGAGTTTTTGTAAATTTGCTGACGTTACGCAGCATTATTAACTCAAGGAAGCAGCACTATGAACCTACGTTGGTTTTCACTTCTGTGCATCGTCGGCGTTTTGTGGGGGAACACAAACGCAGTTGCACAATCACAATCATCACCATTGCAAGTTGGTGTGTTGGGAGGGTTGAACTTCAACTTTCACCAGCCGAGTATTACTACACCTGATGCACGGACTGCATACCAATATACAACAAGCGCATTAGGGCTTGGCGGTGCGTTCGGGTTGGGATTTAATTATCCTCTCTCGACGGACATCGGTCTCGGAATCCGGCTCGGCTATAACAATTTGAGTGGTGATATTAAGTCCAATACAAAGCAATCGGTGGATACAATCGCAAACAGGACGCTGAAGTCATCGCTGTCGGCGCTCGAGTTTACGCCGATGCTGTACTTCCCGAATTTGATAACGAATAATCTTTACGCTATGGCGGGACTAGAATTGGGTATCCCAATTGCCATGACCGCATCTTCATCCACTGACTCTACGATTGCAGGATTTACACGCAGTTCATCTACTGCAAGTGCCGACATTCCTGATGCACCGTTACGTATCGGTCTTGCTATCGGTGCGGGCTATGATATTGCCCTTGGCGAAAGCGGTGCAACACACCTGCAACCGGAAATCTCATTCCGTCTCCCGTTCAGCAAAGTATCAAGTAATACGGCATTCAGCACATGGACTGTACCTCAGTTACGCGTTGGTGTCAATCTCTTTTTCGATTTGGCTCAATCAGAAAATCCGAAACGTGACACGAATAATTATTCACCCTATGCCGAGCCGACTATCAAACGTGTACTGGCATTCAATGACAAAGGTGATTCGATAGATGTTCGTACTGTGAAAGTCGAGGACATTCAGTACTCGGAATTGTATCCATTGGTACCGTACATTTTCTTTACATCGAATGGCAAGAAAGTGGATTCAATGTTAGTGATTCCGCAGAAGAAAGAATCCGGTGAAGCAACGGATATAACAACACTCAACGATGCCGTGAAAGTGAATTATACAATCCTTGATATTGTATGCACACGGATGAAAAAGTATGAGCAAGCCAAACTGACGGTGATTGGTACAAACGACGGTAAAACCGAAGCGAAGAATAAAGCTCTTGCAAAAGAACGCGCAGAGCAAGTGCGTGATTACCTTGTGAACTGTGGTGTTGCGACCGACCGCATTACGGTTGTTGCACGCGACTTGCCCGAAAAGGCATCATCATCGAATGTACCCGAAGGCATTGCAGAAAACCGCCGTGTTGAACTCCGCAGCGAAACGCCAGAGATATTGGAACCGGTGGTGTCGCGGTTGGAACTCGAGCGTATTGCCGACCCTGATGTGTTAGAGTTCATCCCCGAAGTACGCACATCGGATCCCATCATCAATTGGAAACTTGAGTTGCAACAAGCAGGACGTACTCTCCGCGAAATTCCCGGACTTGGCGATGCAAAGCCCGTCCGTTGGGCAATCCGACCTGGTGAACTCTCCGACAAACAGGTTCAGATTGACTATGCCTATACTGTCGAGAATGCACGCGGAGCTACAAAAACATACAACGGTTCTATACCGGTGGATTATATCAGCAGCATCCGCAAAAAACAAGAGAAACTTGCCGACAGGACAGTGAATAAGTTCAGTTTGATTCTTTTTGATTTTGACAGTGATGTTTTGACACCGGAGAATCAACGGATTCTTGAACAGAAAGTTCAGTCGGCAATCAAGTACAATTCGGTGGTGAAAATCCAAGGATATACCGACCGCATCGGTGATGACAAATACAACAAAACTCTATCAGAGCGACGTGCGAAAAGCGTCATGAACGCTTTGAAAGCAAAGTATCCCGATGTTCGTTTTGAAACCGTCGGCTTTGGCGAAACAAAGCAAAACTTTGATAACGAAGTGCCGATTGGTCGTCAACTGAACCGCACCGTACAAATCATCGTCGAGACCCCTCGCTAAGTTGAGTCCGACAGCTTTACAACGCCGTGTTACTTTGTGTAAGACGGCGTTTGCTTTTCTGTAGCATTTGCATATCTAATAGTAAAGCATAACAACCTGAATCCTAACTACACAGAATAATGAAAGAGAATGACTCTGCTATACCTGCCTCAAAGCAACAGAAACTTCTGTGGCGTCTCCTTGGCTTTGCAGCTCCATACAAACAGCAGCTTCTTTTCGCGTTAGCAATCGCCGTTCTCTCAAGTGTGTTGATTCCGCTGCGTCCGCGTTTGATAAAATATGGTATTGACAACTATATTGTCAAGAATGACTTTTCAGGTCTTCTGTATTTAAGTGCCGGAATTGTTGTGTTGATAGTTCTTCATGGTGTTATGCAATATATGCTTTCCATCTATATGCAGCGGGTGGGGCAGCGGATTTTATTCGACATACGTCAGCGTGTTTTCAATCATATCTATACTCTGCCAACACGGTATTTCGATACAACACCCGTAGGGCGCTTGGTTACACGTGTCACCAATGATGTCGAGGCATTGAATGAACTCTTTACATCGGGTGTGGTGATGATCATCTCCGATGCGTTAGTGCTAGTTTGGATAGTTGTATTTATGATCACAATCAACTGGAAGCTTGCACTTGTCACAGTCATGGTTGTCCCCGTTTTGCTCTATGCTGCCGTATTGTTCCGGGCAAAAGTCCGAACGGTTTATGGAAAAATCCGTGTTGAAATCGCTCGAATGAATTCATTCCTTGGCGAGTATGTGAACGGAATGCAGACCGTACAATTATTCAACAGACAGCAAGCGCAATCACGCCGTTTCGATGCGATAAACCAAAAGCATACGGAACTGCAGATACAGTCCATAACCTATTATGCTGTGTTCTTTCCAGTTGTCGAGCTGCTCTCGTCCGTCGCTATCTGTCTTGTCCTATTTTATTCTGTCGGGCTGTCGGGTCAGCATGAGATTAGTGCGGGAACGTTGATAGCGTTTGTTATCTATGCGGAAATGTTCTTCCGTCCGATTCGTGACCTCACGGAGAAGTACAATACATTGCAAAGTGCGGTAACAGCTTCCGAGCGCATCTTTGAAGTTCTTGACGAAGCG
>JAEUSO010000327.1 GCA_016788605.1 Candidatus Kapaibacterium sp.
GAATACGATTACTTTGGCTGAGGATTTAGTAAGTTCGCCATTAGCCGCTGTTACTTTTAATATTTTAAGACACAAATATCCTGTCGTAGATGCGAACGGAAACCTGAATATTTCAGCAAGTGTTTCAAGCGGTCCAGTTCAGTTTGTACGGGACGGTATAGATACTGACGTCAGTGAAGATACGGTAACGGTTGGAAATAGTAGACCGTTGCCTGTAAAGCTTTTATCTAACCAGGTAATTCCACTTCCAACGGGTGCAGCTACAGAGGCAACGCTTGCAAAATTAACACAAGCGCAAGGTTCAACAACTTCAGGGCAAGAAGGACCTTTAATTCAAGCTGCGGTTACAACAACGCAGCCTACTTATACGACAGCGCAAACAAGACCACTATCGATAAATACTCGTGGTAGTTTAAGGACAAAATCGACTGGATACGATGCGGCTCAAATAATTAGAAATGCTTATGGAACTACGCCAGTAACAACAGCGGCTTATGTGCAGCTTGTGGCTTCTACTGCAAACGATATTAATAAGCTTCATATTTTTGATTCTTCTGGACAAGACTTAGTGCTTGCTGTGGGACCTGCGGCAAGTGAAGTAGATCAGATTCAAATTTTCCCAGGTGGCATAGAAGCGGAATTATTTATTCCTGCAGGTAGTAGAATTAGTGTGAAAGCAGTATCTGCAACAGCGAATGCTGGGATACTGGCAATAACGGGGCTAAGGTAATGAAATTACTTTTATCAATTTTATTTTTATGTGAGTTAATATTCGCAGCAAACTCGCCTTTTATTTTTAATCCAGTGGGACCACAGTCTCTTATTCCACTCACTGATGGAATAGTTGTCACTAACACTAATGTGCTGACAGGATCAAGTTTTACAAACATAACAGCAAATTTAAATGCGTTTGTGGGAGATACGGGTACTGGCGGATTAAAAGGATTAGTGCCTGCGCCTCTTGCACTAGATGGAACGACTAAATTTAAATTATTAAGAGCAGACGGTAACTGGACTTCTAATTTTCCATCTAACACTTCGACAGAAGCAGTTCGGGCGGTAGGTACTTGGACAGAGCAAACGCATCCTTCTGCAAACCAATGGTTTGATGTTACGTATGCACCTGACTTAAGAAGAACGCTTTCTATTGCATCAAGCGGCACAAGCCGTGTGATGTATTCAGACGATGGTGGTGTGACGTGGACGAATGCGACTGCAGCTGCAGCTAATACTTGGACGTCGGTAACTTACTCTCCAGAATTAAAAAGGTTTGTCGCTGTTGCTTTTGACGGAACTACTTCTGATAACGTGCAATACAGTACTGACGGGATTACCTGGACAAGTGCAGGTATTGGGCAAGCGAATCAGTGGTACGCAGTTAAATGGGCTCCATCTTTAGGATTATTCTGTGCGACTTCTTTAAACGGAACTAACAGGGTTGCGACAAGTCCCGACGGTATTACTTGGACTTTACAAACCGCATCTACGACAGCGCAGTGGTACGCTCTTGCATGGTCTGACACTTTAAATTTATTTGCAGCCGTTGCTCTGGGCGGCTCTATCATGACTTCGCCCGATGGAGTTAACTGGACAACACGAACAGGAATTGGAAGTACCGACTGGCATGAGATTGTGTGGGCAAAAGGCTTAGGACTTTTTGTTGCAGTAGGAATTGTCGGTGGCACAAGAGTAATGACAAGTCCCGACGGTATTACTTGGACAGGTAGAACGCAATCTACAGCGGCCGCATGGCGCGGTCTCGCATGGTCAGAAGAATTAAGTATGCTTGTTGCAGTCGCAAGTGCGGGTGAAGCGATGAGTTCACCCGACGGTATTACTTGGACAACGAGAACACTTCCATCTTCGAATCAATTTTATGGAATAACTTGGGCAAAAGACTTTAAAGTTTTTGTTGCTACCTCAATTACTGGAACGAATCGAGTTATTAGGTCACGTTATGTCGGTGGCTTTCTAAGCTCAGGCCTTCAAGGACCGACAGGTGCAACGGGTGCGACTGGAGCTACAGGGCCTACTGGACCCGCTTCTGCAACTGGAGAGTTAGTATCAGAGACTGCGACGCAGACAACGCAGCAAACAACAACGAGTACTTCGTTTGTTGATATTCCAGGAATGTCTTTAAGTATTACTTCAAGTATCGCTTCAAGAATCAAAGCAAGTTTTAATGGAATAGCACAAGCTTTAATAACTCCCACAAGTGGAGAATTTAGAATTGTTATTGATGCTCAAAACGGCACAGGAAAAACTGTAACGCTTGGAAGTATTACTGCAGGACAAGATATTACTTCTGCATTTTTATCAACCTCACTAGCTGCGGGTACTTACACTGTAAAAGTACAATATAGAGAAGCGGGTGGCGGTGTCGGTACTGTGGCTCTAAACACGGGGATTCTTGTAGCTCAAGTGCAGCAAGGTGCGGGACCTTATTCAATGAGCCAAGCTTCTGAAATGAGAGAGGATTGGGTCACTGCCGCTATCGCAGGTGATTTTGCATGGACTAATACCGTTAGTGGTACGGGTGCCGCAACGACAATTGTAACAACAAACATGACCGCAAATAATCCTGGCGTCATTCAACATACAACAGGGACGACTGCGACAGGCAGAGCCGCTCATTCGTTAGGATTAACTCAAATGTTTTTTGGTGGCGGTGTAGTCACCTTCGAATCGTTAATTTATATTCCGACACTTGCAGATGCGACTCAAGATTATAGAATAAGAATAGGGTTTGGGGATTTAGTAGATGGTAACGATCAAGTAGACGGTGTTTATTTTGAATATGACCGTGGAGTGAGTGCTAACTGGCGAGCTAAGACCGCAAATAATAGTTCTCGTACTGCAACCGATACGGGTATTGCGGTAGCCGCAGGTGCGTGGATTAGGCTTACTTGGGTTATGAATGCGGCAGGAACTAGCTGCGCGTTTTATGTAAACGGAACTCTTGGCGCAACAAACGTAGCTAACATTCCTACGACAGTAGCAAGAGTAAGTGGACCATTTTTAATTATTTCTAAAATTGCAGGTACTACAGCAAGGACAATGCTTGTAGACTATTTTACTTATAGGAATGTGTTTACAACGCCTAGGTAAAAAAAGGGGAAGGTATTTATGTCAGCAACAATATTTAATGTCGCATCAAACCTGGTAAAGGCTTTGAAGCCGAATCTTTCGTTGAACGATGTGATTACTTTTTTAACTGGAACGATTGACCCTACTGCAGTCGCAACAACTGCAAACCCTGGCTCTTTATTTCATAATACGGTTACTGGTGATGTTTATAGAAAGATTGATTCTGGTTCAACAACAAACTGGCAGAAGTTAGCATCGGGAAGTAACGCAGGGGTTAACTACGTACTTAATCCAGACTTTGAATCTAATATTGCAAACTGGAACGTCTTTAAAGAATCGGACTCTGTAACTTTTACAGACGTTGGGGATTTAGTAGGATTAACAGCGCATGGTCTACAAAACGGGAATGAAATATCTTTTACTGTTATCAATTCTACTACTGGGATTAGCGTTGATACTAAATACTTTGT
>JAEUSO010000328.1 GCA_016788605.1 Candidatus Kapaibacterium sp.
AAGGTGTGTATTTCATCATGGGCGTTATCGGGTGGTTGCAATGGCAGCGCGAGGACGCAGAAAATACGACCGCATCCGACACCCAAACTGTCCGCCGAATAACCTGGGATACCGTTCCGGCTCTTCTTCTTGGCGTTAGCAGCGGTGCGATTGTTTTGGGTTACCTCTTAGCACGCTACACCAATGCCGCACTTCCATACATTGATTCTTCGCTTGCCGCAATGAGTATAGCCGCCACAGGGCTGCAAATCCGCAAGTTCATCGAGAACTGGCTGATGTGGATTGTGATTGATGTTGCCTATGTAGTTGTTTATTCGGTAAGAGGGTTAGAGATAACCGCCGCGCTGTATTTCATCTTTACTGTGTTAGCCGCACTGGGATGGCGCGAATGGCGCACATACTCTGCTGTTGAGTCATAGCCGATACACCACCTTCTCCGTAGATTTGTTGCAGGAATCACTCTCGAAACGCGAATGCGAACTATCATTATTGCTATTGACGGACCGGCTGGATCGGGCAAATCAACAACCGCCCGGCTTGTGGCTGCGCGATTGGGCTACACCTATATTGACACAGGCGCAATGTACCGCGCTATCACGCTTGCCATGCTCGAACACGGTGCGCCGATATCCGGCGATATGCTTGCAGAATTTGTTGCCGGACTGAATGTGGAACTGCGCTATGCCGAATCGGGACAACGCACCTATCTGAACGGACGCGATGTGAGCGAGCGCATCCGCCACGCCGACGTGACAAGCGACGTAAGCCGAGTCAGTGCCATACCTGTTGTCCGCACGGCGATGGTTGCGCTTCAGCAGCAGCTTGCGCGGCAGGGCGGTGTGGTTATGGACGGGCGCGATATTGGAACGGTCGTCTTCCCCGATGCCGAATTGAAAATTTTTATGACGGCGAGCATCGAAGCACGGGCGCAACGGCGTATGGCGGAACTTGGGTCGGAGCAAAACAGTTTCAGCGTCGAAGATATTGCCATGCAACTCGCCCTGCGCGACGAGATGGATTCATCGCGTGACACAAGCCCGCTCACGAAAGCCGATGATGCAATCGTCATAGACACATCCGGCGTTACAATCGAAGAGCAGGTGGAGCGCATTACCGCGCTTGCCCGCGAGCGAATCGCAATTCCCGCATAGTAACTCCGCCCATCACCAACACAACAACAATGAACGTAACTATAGATAAATTTTCAGGATTTTGCTGGGGCGTTGTCCGCACAGTGCAAATCGCCGAGACAACACTCGACACTCATACCGACGGGAACATCTACGTGCTTGGTCACATCATCCACAACCCCAAAGAGATTGACCGGCTTGGTCAGCGCGGGCTGCAAACAATCAGCGTCGCCGACTTTCCCCGCATCGCCCATAGAGGTGCACGGGTGATTATCCGCGCCCACGGCGAGCCGCCCGAAACCTACCGCAAGGCGCGTGAGTTCGGTATCGAGATTATTGACGCAACATGTCCGGTTGTCACCAAGCTGCAAGAGCGCGTGCGGAAGTTCCACGACCAGGGATTTCAGATTGTCATCTTCGGGAAAAAAGACCACGCCGAGGTATTGGGCGTGCGCGGTGTTTGCAACGACGAATGCGTTGTGATTACCACAGTGGAGCAGGCGTTGGCTGAGGTGGAATTCACCCGCAAGACGGTTCTCTTTTCGCAGACCACGATGGACCGCCCCACGTTCCTGCTTGTGAAGGAAGCGTTGCAGCAGCGCATCAAGGAACTTGTGGTGGACGAGATGCAAACAATCGCCACCGAGTTTCACGCAAAGGATACGATATGCGGACAGGTATCGGGGCGCGAAGACGACCTTGCCGACTTCGCCGCATCGCAGGACGTATTGATATTTGTGGCGGGGCGCGCATCATCCAACGGGAAGGTGCTGTACAATGTGGCAAAGGCGCGAAACCCGCGCACCTACTTTATCGAGGACATCAACGAACTGCAAGACGAGTGGTTCGAGGGTGCAGCAAACGTGGGCATCAGCGGGGCGACAAGCACACCGCAATGGCACATGGACGTAGTGAAAAAAACAATCGAGGAACGCTACGGCGAAGTGGCGGTGTAGAGGGGGATGGATTTTGTTAAACAGCTGCTGATTAACTCAAATATCCGAGGCATTATTTCTACATTCTATTAAAGTTCATACTACGTTAAAGCGTCTCGCAGAATCAATGCAAACCGAAAGCATAACGTGTGTATTTTGATAGAAACATCTTGCTGCTGACTTTGGTATGATAAGCATCATTTTCTATTTTCAGCCATGCTTCAACACGAACCAAAATAGTATCATTTCTATTGCGTTTGCCATCATGTTGACGATGGCTATATCTTGGAAAGTATAGTTCCCTATGATACGTTTTGTAGCCAGTCAATGTGTCCGAGATTATGACGTGTGTGAGAATTGGTATATCAGGTATCCATTCAGATTTTTTTATGATACCGGTCTGTAAAGACATTCTTATCGAATCAAGATATACAGGTGTTTCGGGATTACTTCCTGAACCATTGATACTAAGTGCTATTAATGAATCAGTTGGTCTGACTGAATACAATAAATCAAAAATTTCACTGCTGAAAATATCTTGACGATCATTCCCATACCTGTCAGCATAGCGATAATGCGTAGTGCATCCTGATAACATCAAAAGGCAAAGGAGAATACACGTCTTCGTTAGATGCATCAAATGGTTATTGTCATTCAATTGCTCGCTTTTAGTGATATGATATAGATACTACCTCACCACCACAAGGCGGGTGGTTTGCACTGTGCCGTTGGCATCAAGACGGACGGTGTATGTGCCTGCCATAAGCGCGTCGAGTGTGAGCGGGATGCTGTTCACACCTTTAGTGATGCGTAGCTCGCGGCGGTATTCTTCCTGACCAAGCGTATTCTGGATTATCAGTGTTGCCGCCACTGCATCCTGTGCTGTTATATCAAGTGTTATATCACCTCCGGCGGGATTGGGGCGGATTGCCATTGCACCAAGCGGCGGGCGGTAAGGATTTATAGCACGTAAAGGAATATCACAGCGCAGCGAGCTAGTGTAATCATCGAGAACAACATCGCCAATCAAGGGCAGCGGGCGCGACACACACACGTCGCCAATCAAAAGCGTATCGTTCCATTGCAGCAGATTGTCTTGCACCACCGTCGTCAGCGGGATTTCATCCACACGGTAGCACACGGCAAGTTTCTTGCGCTCGCCCGGAAGAAGCACAAAGGGGAATTGATGCGCGGGAACGGAGAACTGCGTGCTTAGTGCAAGACCCACAACCGGAAACACTTTGGTACGGAAACCATAATTGTAAATCGAAATCGTATCGCACACCGTTTCGCGGTAACGGATTCCCTCGTAGCGTCTTTGCGGATTCAGCGAGTCCACACCTTCATACATCACCGTGAATCCCTCCACCGTATCGCGCAGTGTGGTGCTGTTGCCCGCCGAGTCGCGCACGATAATCAGGTAGCTTGCAT
>JAEUSO010000329.1 GCA_016788605.1 Candidatus Kapaibacterium sp.
CTATTAAAAAAAAACACGACGGTAATCAAACGCTTAATATCAAAGATGTGAAGCCCGGATGCGGTTGCACAGCCACAAAGATTGATAAAGATGTGTTGAAGCCGGGCGAAGTGGGCATGGTAGATATATCATTGAATGTTCCCGGAGCTACAGGTGGCATTACAAAAACGGTAACAGTAACAAGCGACGACCCGAACAACGGTACGAAGATTCTGTATCTAAAGGCGGAAGTTGTGCGTGCTATTTCGACATCACTGCCATACTTAGCATTTAACGATTTAAACATCGGCAAAAAATCTGTGACTAAAATTACGGTGAAGAATAACTCGACAGAAACAGTTGTATTTGAAAACTTTGAAGCTACGAACGGCTTGCTTCTAAACCAGAAAAAGAAAATTGAGTTGAAAGCCGGTGCAGAGTTTGAACTTGAAGGTTCATATATCCCGACTGCGGAAGGGTATTTTAACAGTATGGTGACGTTCACCACATCACATCCCGATTATCCAAAGATGGAGGTATCAGCGTATGGAAATGTCATGAAACCCGACTCGCCTATTTACCAGAAATAAACTATTTTCCTATTTGATAGAACGCCATGACAAGGATTCTTGTTGTGGCGTTTTTATTTCTGGAAAGTACAGACAAAAGCAAACATTGATGATGAACGTCCGTCTGTGCAGACCTATTCATAACAGAAGCTATAAACACTCAATCATTGATAACACTATGAAACAACGTCTCATAATTGCTCTGCTTGTTATAGTATGTTCTACACATGTTGTTGTGCTCCATTGTCAGCAAACGCAACAGGATCAAGCGAAGCAACTTATCAATGCCGTTGTTAAAAAGTTCAAGCAAGTAAAGGACTACAAGGCGGATGTCCTCATTACATTAGATGTGGATTTTGTGAAAGCCCCGCCTGCAAAAGGTACTTTATATTTCAAGCAACCGAACAAATTCCGCTTGATTTCAACCGACTTTGCAATGCTCCCAAAGCAGAGTTTGAATATGTCACCAGTCGGTATACTACAAAGTGAAGATGTGACGTTGATTCCAAGCGGCACAACTGTTTTACAGGGGAAGCAGTGCTCCATAATCAGGGTTGTGCCAAACATTGATACAGGCGAAGTTGTTGCCGCAAAACTGTATATAGAACCAAACAGCGCATTGATACTGAAATCGGAAACAACAACGAAGAAAAGCGGGACTCTGTCAATGGTGTTTGAATACAAGTCATTTTTGAGCAACGGCTTGCCTGATAAAATGACCATTGCATTTGATGTTCCTGAATTCAAACTACCGAAGAGTATGAGCGGGGACATTGCATCGCAGGATAAGAATGAAAAGCCCAAACGGAGTACCGGCTCGGTGACGATAACCTACACATCATATTCTCTTAATAAGGGAGTTGCCGACACAATTTTTAAGTAGTGTGAGACGCTCTAATTTCACCTGTGTCTTTTGTTATAGTTAGCTGCTGACCATTTCAATAACAAATTTTACAGGTGGAATAATGACGTACTCAATCAGTACAATACGCAAGTACATGCTTGCACTAATGCTTCCAGTGCTCATTAGCATAATTGGATGCTCGTTCGACAAATCGGAATCGCCTACCACACCGACAGAAAACACAAGTTCGGTGAAAACACAAATCAATGGTATTGTCGTTGATGAAAGCGGCAAACCGGTGAACGGAGCCGTCGTAACTGCATATGGCAAAACAACCACAACATCAAAGTACGGTACGTTCATGTTCACGGGAATTGACGTACCCGGCAACAGGGCGGTCATATCGGTGAAAAAGCCGGGATTCTTTGACGCATTCCGTGCTGAGCAACCGACCGCCGGTTCAGCAACATATTACCGTATCGGTTTGATGAGTAATACGCCGCAAGGAAGTTTCACATCAGCAAGTGGCGGAACTATTACGGCAGCGGGTTCAACGGCAACGGTTGCATTCCCAGCAAACGGTTATGTGAAATCTGACGGCTCACCATATAACGGCACAGTCAATTATGTAGTCCGCCACCTGAACCCGACATCACGGAACTTCTTTGATTTCTTCAGCGGTGATTTTAGAGGAACGCGGACAGACGGCTCGTTCACAGAAATGGTGAGTTACGGTGTACTCCGTGTTGAACTGACCGGCTCAAACGGTGAGAAGCTGAATCTTGGCAATGGCAAAACCGCAACACTCAAATATCCGATAGCATCACAGCAATCTGCATCTGCACCTTCATCCATGCCGTTGTGGTATTATGATGAAGCAAAAGGAATGTGGAAAGAAGAAGGTTCGGCAACGAAGAACGGCGCATTCTACGAAGGCACGGTAACACACTTTACGGACTGGAACTGCGATGTACCGGATAACACTGCAACTCTAACAATCCGTGTAAAATGTGATTCAATCCCACTTCCAGGACTGAATGTCCAGATAGGTCAGCGAATTGGGATAACAAATGCTAATGGAATCATCGTTCGCCGAGTACCGATAGGTTTAGTGTTCACAATCAAAGCACACGCCGATCAGAACAATGGATTGGAATCGAATGAAATCACGGTAGGACCATTCAACGCAGGTGATAATCAGGTCATAGACCTGACTATGATTACTTGTCCTGCGGCAATCAAAGGCACACTCTATGAATGTGATAATAATGCGAGTGAGTTTGCCACGCCCGGTGTAATCGTCGTAAGATACCCTGATGGAACATCTTCAACCGGTTATACGGATGAGAATGGTAAGTTCAGTGTTATTGTCCGAGCCACTGTTGCGTTCGATGTAATTGGACTAACAATGAGCGGCAAGGAATCAACCCCGATGACTGTGTCGGCTCTCCAAAGCAATGAAGTTCGTGACATAGGTAAAGTCAGTGCTTGCAACTCGTCTGGTGTTTCGGTGCTTGATATTGAAGTGGGTGAATTTACCAGTGGTGTGAATAACCGACCGATGAATACGGCAATGACACGCGACGGTCAGAAACTCATTGTACGCAAACGAAATGCAATCGAGATTTATGAGATATCGACTGGTAATATATTGAAAACAATTACATTGAATGATGGAACAAAGTATGACTCGGTTGAAGCCGGACCGCTTGAGATTTCATTGGACAACCGTTACGCTTTAGTCGCTATGTCATACTCCGAATGGGCTGTCTATGATTTGAATTCCGGTACGTTAGTCAATATGTTTAGCAATCTTGCAATTGCCCACATGTCTGACGACGGTTCGCGTGTGATTGGCAATATCTATGATTACAAAAACCTTAATAATAATGCCATTGTACTGTATAATGCACAAACTGGTGCAGAGCTATCAAGGATTACGACGATTGACGGTATTAAGGTTCAGTATGTGATGCAACTGACCGACTTCTTAGTCAACAATACAGTCGGTGTTCAGATGGAATCGCGCAATACACCTAAGATGTATGTTGTTGATGTTAATAGTGGTGCTGTTGTATCAACTATTGCGGGATTCTTCTATAC
>JAEUSO010000032.1 GCA_016788605.1 Candidatus Kapaibacterium sp.
CAATAGCGGGACGCATGGATTGGGTGCTAAGGAGAATTGCGTCTTGCGATGAGTTATCGCCTGTGAGGATAATAGTAATCCGTTGTAATGTGTCGGCGTTGATTGATTTCGTCAGAGAACCGTTGCTTAGTATGATCGTTCCCTGCGGATACACCGATGCTATGGAATTACCAAAGGTCATTGACGCGGAACTAAGCACAGGCGGCGTGCCGATCGAGGTGATAGTTCGGTCGTATCTGGCATTGACAACCTGTGCAAACACCCCTTGCGGCAACGGAGTTATCGCAGAACTTTCGTCCGACGACTGTATCATGCTCATTTCGATTCCAGATGCTCCGGGCAATGAACCAACGATGAATAGATATTCTTTCCCTTTCTCGAGCTGTGCTACAAAGCATCCGAGCAAACGCTCAGATTGGTCGGCACTGACAACCATAAGCGGTGCAAATCCGGGAGCAACGCCTTGTCGCTCCGATACCCGTCCGCCCGCCACTGACTGTGCAATCTGTTCGCCGTTCTTGAACTCGCCGCTTTGTAAAGTCCGTGCTCCAAGCCGCACGCGGACAGGCGAATTCACATCAAGCGCATTCACAACGCGAACAATACAGGAATCGGCTGGAATCATCGTGGTCAGAGGAGGAACAAGTGTCATGCGTGATGCGGTTGTTCCTTTTGCAGGATCATCGCTTACCACAATGCTGTATCGAGCAAGTACGCCGATAGCAATGCGTAACTCCGATTGCTGCATACCGCCCGACAGCAGTTCAATCACATCGGATGTATCGGATTCACATGCCGTTATATCGGCATACGAACTTGTCCGCATTGCAGGAAGATTGAGCGCAAGCGACTGTCCGCCAAATGTTGAAACGGCATCTACCTGTGTCCGCGAAAAATTTACCACTCGAAACTTGGAACTCCGCTTCGAGGCATCAACAATAACGGGCTGGAGCAATGCCTGTGTTGTATTGTTCAACTCATCAATAAGCGATACGGTTGTACCGCCTGCCGTCTCGTAATGCACAATGCTGTAATACCCTGACTGCCGCACATCGAACGAATAGATATTAAACAGCTTAAAGTCCTTGATAAGCGACACGACAAATGTCCCCGTCGGTATATCCGTATAGACGGTACCTGTCCGGTAAGCAGTTCCTCCTAAGTCGGGTCCGTTTTGGCATCCGATTTTGAAAAGATACGTGGAGCGTGTTGTGTTCGAGGCATTGATGATGCGGACATGCCCGAACCCCGGGCGTATATTCTGATTGCGCGGCGTTGAGAATGAAATAACGGTATCAATAACCCGGCGATTTGCCGAATCCACAGGACTTGGAAATGCAATGATTGTCTCTTGTGCATTTTTAATAAACCGCTTCCGCACTGACGAACGGTAATCGCCTGATCCATTCGCAAGGGTAATAAATGATGAATCGGATGGAGACATGACAGTTTCGCTTACACTACCAAAAGCAACGGATGTTGTCGTGCGTCCGCCTTCCAACGACATGGTGCGTGCCTGTGCATCACCCGCAAGGTTCAGAAAACGAACCATGATGCTGTCGCGTCCGGTAGGCGGCGAAACCAAATCCCAGTTTTCCTTCTCGCAGGAAACAAACAGGACGGGAATAATGAATGCAGCAGCAAGCAGGAGGAAAATCCGTCGTAGTGAATCCATTCGTTCGATTGATGTCATAGTAGTGAATAACAGGCGTAGTGATGCACCGCCGGTAAGAGCATATAAAGTATGCAAAAGCATGACGCTTGCGCCTTCACCGTATTTTTGTTGGCTCGAAAATAACCCAACACGAAAACACAACGATAATGGAAGACAAAATACAGGCGATAGTTGAGCGGTATCACTTATTAGAAGCGGAACTGAATAATCCCGACATTGCATCGGACATCAGCCGCTTCCGCATAGTGGCGCGTGAACACAAATCATTACAGACGCTTTTCACAACCGGCACCCGCTATATAAAGGTACTCGGTGAGATTAACGCCAACCGTGAGCTCATCGCCGATTCGGCTACCGACCCGGAATTCCGCGACCTTGCGTATGAAGACCTCAAGCAACTTAATGCTGAAAAGCAATCGTTGGAAGATGAGTTGAAGTACCTACTGCTGCCCAAAGACCCCAATGATTTGAAGAATTGCATCATGGAAATCCGCGCCGGTACGGGTGGCGACGAAGCGGGTATCTTTGCAGGCGACTTATTCCGTATGTACATGCGCTTTTGCGAGCGCAAGGGTTGGCAACTTGCCTTGTTGGACGAGAGCGAGAGCGAGCGCGGCGGCTTTAAGGAAATTTCCTTCGAGGTGAATGGTGAAGGCGCGTATGGAATCTTGAAATTCGAGAGCGGTGTCCACCGTGTGCAGCGCGTCCCGGAAACAGAGGCAAACGGACGCATCCATACTTCCGCCGCAACTGTGGCAGTACTACCCGAAGTGGATGATGATATTGACATCGTCATAAACCCAGCCGATATTGATATGGACACATACCGTTCGGGAGGCAAAGGCGGGCAGAATGTGAACAAAGTGGAGACAGCGGTACGCCTAACACACAAGCCATCTGGCATCGTGGTTGCCTGCCAGCAGGAACGCTCGCAACTGCTGAACCGTGAGCGCGCTATGAAAATGATTAAAGCGAAACTCTACGAAATTGAACTTGAAAAACGTAACTCTGCTGTTGCGGATGCGCGTAAAAGCTTGGTGAAAAGCGGCGACCGTTCCGATAAAATCCGCACGTACAATTATCCGCAAAACCGCGTAACCGACCACCGTCTTGAAGGCGATGCCAAAAACTATGCATTGCAGTCGGTGATTGACGGCGATCTTGATACGGTTATCGAACAGTTACGCATACAAGAGCAAGCCGCAATGATGCAAGCCGAAAGTGCTGCGTAACTATGGCATTTTGTATGTCAGTTATTGAGCAATTCGTTACGTCTGTGCAACGATTTGATTATGTGGAAAGAAAACAGTTTGCGATGAGAATAGAGTTATTGTATTTTGGTGTTGTAGTTATTTATTAACATTTTTTAAAAGGGTTTGTTCTGATGAAAAGAGTATTTCAACTCATCGCAGCCGGCGCAGTAGTAGTCGGTCTCAGTTCATGTTCAATTACAGTACCTGTTGCCGCAACCAGCAATGCTGTTGGCTCGAAGGTAGGGGAATCCAAGGGGACTGGATTTTTGGGATGGATCAATTTAGGTGTTGATGCGAGCATTCGCACAGCAGCTAAGAATGGCGGCATCACTAAAATCTCAACAGTTGACTTCAAACGTGATGATATTCTTGGTATTCTGCAAACATATACCTGTATTGTAACAGGCGAATAAGCGAATATCTGACATAGTAACAGCCGGTAGATGTGTTCAAACTCTATCGGCTTTTTTTTATAGTAATACTTTAACATAATAGTACACCGAATAATGATAGTTTTTGCACGTGTTTTCTGTTTCGCTTTGTTAATATCCGGTGCATTTCTTATGGATTCATGCGGAAGTTCAAGCAATGATAAAGTGGCATACGGTATTGACGGATTCTATTCATTGCAGAAAGGCGAAAAGAAAATAGCAGCAACAAAAGACCTTGTAAAGGAATATGAAACATCGTGTGTTCCCGATTCCATTTCCATCCCGATTAATGTGTTGATTGACGGTACATCCTATAAGGTTGTAATCGCCTTTACACAATCGTCGCTTCAACTTGGTGATTACCTGCGAATGATGGCATCAAAACAAGGGTTTTCCGTCATCCAAGAACAGAAGGGCGGAGAACCGAAAAAGTTATTCTTCACCTCCGGCGGCAAACATGTAGCACAGTTTTGGTCGGCATCCACCGTTCCGGGCATGCAAGAGATATTCTCGTTTATGTGCAACGATTCGGTAACCGCCGCCAGCTTCTATAATACCACCTCAACATTACAACAACGAATCTCTAAGTGAGCCAAATCAATGAAACCTCTTTTCGTCTTCTTGCTCGTACCGCTTTGTTTGGCAATTATGTCATGCTCGTCAAGTCCGGTGATTGAGAGTTTCCTTCTCGAAGGCGGACATCAGATGTATTACGTCCGGTCTGTTTCCTTGAAAGGCGACGATGTTCGAATGGATATTGACTTTACGTATCAAACTAAGCCCGGAACGGATGTCACCTGTAACTACACCCTGCATGGCGACATAGCTCCGCGTTCGGTGCAGGGACTGATGTTTATCACAGTCCGCGATTCATCGGTCATGGATAAAGACAAGTTTCTGAGGATGATCGAGATGCGAGACACCATCAGCACAGAGAATAGTAAAATCATCGTTCTTGAAGAAGGTCGCGTACGTATTACCTCCATAATTCGGCGTGCGCGCTTCAACTGGCTCATGGCGCATTTTGCGGACGGGGGCGGCACCGTACAAATCCAAACAACAAAAGAAAACTTCCCACTAAAGTATTCGAGTCGCCTTGATATTTCACTTCAAAAGCTGAATACACTTATTTCAGCAGGCGATTACAAGTAACAGCTTAGAGGAACGGTCGCTCTTTACGGAACTGCAACCGTGCTTTAAGCGTGGCGGCAACATTCTTCCCCATTGCAGTGCCTGCATCAATACTGAATCCGTAATGTGTGCCGCTGTATTTCTGTGCAAGGACAATCTCGTTCAGAATTGCATCGGGGGTTGCGTATTCGCGTTCCGGCATCGAGCGTGTGCGGCGCAATGTGCGGTCAATCAAGAATGTACGCGGAAATACCTCTTTTATCAACTCTACCGCCGCCGCTGCTTGCACTGTATGACCTGACACATACTCCGGCATGGATGGAGTCACAACTGGGTCGGTCACTTTGTTTGCATTCCATGTCCTGTCTATGTTTTTTTGGATATACGAAAGCGGACGCATGAGCGGGTATTTGTACTTTGCCGCAAAACATGACACGCAGCCGTCGTTCATAGCAATACCAACCTTTGCATACAGTTCTGCCACTGCATCAAGCCGGTACGCACCGGTTTGCACGTACTGGTTCATCATCGAGAAGATGTGAGCCGTTACAGTTGATGTTATTGTAGCATCGCCCGACCAGTATTGCGCCAACGAGCGTTGTTCAGGTTTTAATGTTTTTACCGAATTGTACACGCTGTTGGCAGCACTATAAAATGCCGAGGATTTATCTACAGAAAATGCGGGAAATGCACCCGGGTCACGACCGTCGAGAACATTAGCTTCTGGTAATGCAAGTGGTCGGTTTTTACCCCAATCGGGAAGCATCGGCACTTTACGGTTGTCGGGCGGGGTTGGAATCCAGTCAGCATCGCCTCCGGCGGGCGTGTACTGTGCGGGAAAATTATTCAGGTCTGCACCATGACCGCCGTCGGTTTTTGCATATTCAAATATTGCAGCACCAACTTGCTTCCCGTACGCAACCGAGCGTTCGCTCATGTCGGGTTCTTTGGTTAATGCCGTCCGTTCGCTGTAATTCTTCTGTTCTAATGAGTCAATCGTTTTCACGACTTGTGCAGGCGCACCTGCAAACGTAAGGCGCAAGTACTCTGCCATCGCTGCATTGGCAGCAAGCGACCAGTGAAACCTCTTTCCGGCTGTGTCAGGCACAGGCATGGAATGCAATCCGTTCAACTGTCCGGCAAGTGAGCGGTTATTAGGCATACCGTTCACAACGGACTCGTACAGGGTGATGCCCAAATACGCATACGCACGGGCGGCAACAGGTTCGGTGTAGCCGGGTGTTTGCCCCACGCAAGAATACATGACGGAATACCATCCCGTTACTAACTCGTCGCCGTCGAAGCCGGATGCATCATACACAGTGGGCAGCGGGTCGGGTTCAATCGCGCCGTCGCCACACGATATGGATAGAAATGTAAATGCTGAAACGAGCATCACCATCGCATAGCGAATGGGTGAGCCGGTTATGAATTTGGAATTGTATGGTGCATTACATGCCCGCATAACGCATTCTCCTATGGGAATACTTGAGCGTACTGCCTTGTATATCGTTGCCGCGTCCGTGCGGAGTTTGCGGGATTTATCGGCACATGAAAGTAAAAATGTAGTATATACTCACGATGGGTTGTAAAATGGGAGGCAAACTGAGGATTAGTCATTCACACGGAGAAACTGGTAGCCGCCTTTTGTCGCTCCCCAAATCTGCTCGCCTTTGTCATCAAATCCCCTGTCCCAACTGACCATTCGGTCGGATGTGATGGTGACTTCCGATGTTGCGTATTTCGCACCGCGCAAATCGCTTGGGCAGAGCGAACCATCGGTTGAACCGGTGAAAGAATTGCCATCGGCTTTAAGAAAAACCGAACAACCGGTACGGGGTGTGAGCGAATCGGGTGTGAGCGAGGTAAGCGGCTCGGATTTCTTCCATTCGCCTGCAAAGCGCAACGGCTCGTTCATCGTAAAGACCGCGCTCTCGAAACGACCATCGGGCAACTGAGTAATGTGATAGACGCGTTGCCGGTATGGCTTGTCAATCGAGCGGGCAATCGCTTGTTCAACATACAACCACACACCATCACTTCGGTGCTTCCAGATACGCGCCACGTGCAGCCGGATATCGAAATAGTTTGCCGTATCCCGCTTGTGTTGCTCGGCACTTGAAAACGAACCTTGCATCAGCGATGTAAGCCGTTGCACCGGTGTTGATGTTGAACACGATGCAAGCGCAAGCGCAAACGCACACAGCATAAGAACGGGAGCAATGTAGGGTTTCATCAGATTGTCTTTCGATTGATATAATGAACTTATGTCATGCGGAGCAAATACGCCGCTTCCAAGCTGAAAACCGACTTCACCAACGGCAGCGACTTCAACGCCGTAAGCCGGATGGTCGGTAATCCGAACTTGAGCTTGAACACAGGTCGGAACAAGTAATACTCTTCGTGTTCAATCGAGTAGCCGGCATCGCGGGCGGCTTGCATAAACTTCGAGGCACTCAACCGGATATTCCGCAAGCGTTGCACTTCTTCAATATCAATCGCACTTGTGCTTGTCGAAATCATGGGCTTGAACAACGGCTCTGGCAAAAGGTGCATGTAGGGTATCTTTCCCCAACTGTTATGCAGCAAGTGTTGGTGCCCGCCGTAAGGCGAGTTATATGGTGGAAATGTGACGTACAGCCATCCGCCCGGCGCAAGGATGTTGCGTATGTTTTTCAGTGCGAGAGTTGCGTCGTCAAGATGTTCAATCACATCGCGCAGGATGGCAAGCTGGTAGCGGTTGCGCCATTCGGGAAGCGGCTCGCTGAAAAGAATATCGTGTTCGCTGACGGTAATGTCAATGCCAAGAGTGTCGGCAACTTTACGCGCAATCGAAAGACGGTATGGCGCAATGTCCGTTCCCAACCCATGAACTGCGCCGCGCTCGACAAACGCATCAAGTACTCCCGCCTCGCCGCATCCGATTTCCGCCACAGCATCACCCGCCTTGAACGCACCGCGCTGCATCAGTTCCGGTACGATTACATCCCGCGCAAGCAAATACTGGTATCCCCAATAATATCGTTCGTTCTCTGCAAATTCCTTCGACGACGCTATGCGCCCGTAATATCCATTCTCCTCGCTCTGTACGATTGCCATGTGTGCTGTGTGTTGTGAGTTGTTCCGCTGCAAATGTAGCGATACTCCGCCGAAACGGAGATATACACGGTACTCATTTCACAACTGTACTCAGTCACCCTTTACCTCAAATATCTTGTATCCTACCTGTAATCCGAGCAGATATCCGTGTTGTGAGATTGGTGAATACCCGCCGAATACACCAACATCAAACGACGCATATTGCACGCCGAATGCAAGACGGTATGCTATTGCAGCAGTGCTTCGCGTATCGAAGACACCGCTTGTTGCGGGATTATTTGTCTGTACCTGACCAATATCATTTCTATTTGTTTGAAATGCAATACCGAGTCCGGCGTGTAGATATGGTTTCAGGATTGACGGCGCACTCAGACGTTTCGGTTCATTCTCTACCGCAACCGAACCGGCAATAGTAGAACGTGTATAATCTGCCAACCAATAGTGGATACCAAGCAAAACATTGAAAGTCACATACGAAGCAGGAAGTTGAACACCAACATCAAGGCGTGTACCCATGCGGCTTCCGAACATGTACGTGGTATAACCGCCAATTCCCGGCAGCATGGATTTGAGCGGACTGCGGTATCCGGTTGAAGCGAACAATACCGTCATGCTGGCTTCCGGCTCTGTCGTTACAGGATGTTGCGCGATGAGGTTGGTCGGGAGTATCAGCATAAAGCATATTGAAATACTCAAAGGCACAACGATGCGGCTATTCAGCATGAAAACAATCGTCAGTAATTCGGCAGGTAATCGAAGTTGTGGTAGCATAGTGAATCAGTACATCAATGATAGGAATACGAAGCGGGTTTTCCAACGACGCTCCATTATGTAAGCGCAGTTTAGTTGCATTGCAAAACTAATCATACGCCGCAAACCATTTTTTTGAACAAAACCCTTCAGTTTATGCTCTGGCAACCGATAAACCGAGCAAACCCTGATGTACCCGCGTATATGCCACCAACCGAGCGATTGCTCACATTGATGAACCCCGCCAAAACCAAAATCCTTGTTATTGAAGACGAGATAAGTATTCGCCTTGGCACGACAACCCTGCTTGGAACATCGGGCTTGTTTGAAGTGCAGGAAGCGGAGAATGGAAAAATCGGTGTGGACATAGCGGCGGCATTCAAACCCGACCTGATAATCTGTGATGTGAACATGCCCGAACTTGACGGCTACGGCGTGTTGGAATCCGTCCGCAGTAACTCGCAACTCGAGCAAACCCCCTTCATCTTTCTTACCGCCAACGCTACAAAGCAAGATATTCGCCGAGGCATGGAATCAGGCGCGGATGATTATCTGACTAAACCCTTCAAACGGGACGAGTTATTCAACGCTGTGAACAAACGGTTGGAAAAAGCACGCCTGCAACGCGAAGCAGCCGAGCGACGCATCGGTGAATTGCGCTCCACCCTGTCGCAGTCGCTCCCGCACGAACTGCTGACGCCGCTCATCGGTATTATTGGCAGCAGTGACATTCTTCTGCACCACGCCGCCGACCTGACAACCGACGATATCCGCGAAAGCGGCGCACAGATTAAGGAATCGGCATTGCGCCTGCAACACACCATAGAAAACTTCATCGTTCTTTCGCACATGAACCTTGCCGCAACAAATCCCGTGACTGTTGCAGCTATGCAGGCGGAAACAACCACAATGGCAAACAGTTTAATTCCTGAAATCGCGGCAAAGCAATGCAGGTTGCACAACCGTCCGAGTAGTTCCGTCCGTTACACTGCGATTGATTCTCCGGCGATTGCAATCAGCGAACAGCTCTTCTGGAAAGCGGTTGAAGAAGTCATCTCGAATGCTGTGAAATTCTCCGAGCCGGACTCCGAGATTCTCCTTACAGAATCGCAGACGGAAACAGCATGGAGCTTGACAGTTACGAATATGGGCATTGGTTTGAGCGACGAACAGATACAGCATATCGGCGCGTTCATGCAGTTCAACCGGAGTGTGAACGAACAGCAGGGTTCAGGATTAGGTCTTGCCATTGCATCAGTCATCTGCTCAATTCATAACGGCTCGCTCGACATCACCAGCATACCCAACGAACAGACAACCGTTACAATCACCTTTCCCCGTGTCGGCTAAGAGCGCATTAGTTCCCTCTGCATATCCACGACAAGAGGAATACGTAGATTGCAGGATCACTGCAACCGAAGAACCTGATGAAGAACACACAACTTGTGGACGACACACATTTCAACGACCGCGATTTCAGCGCAGCAAGCGGAGCAACACTCGGCGCAACACGCTATACCGAATGCACATTCACACGGTGTGATTTTACCGGGGCAAACCTTGGCGGTATCGAGTTTCTTGATTGCTCGTTTGTGCATTGCACGTTTGCACAGTGTTCATCAAGGAATACGGGACTGAAAACAGTTCGCTTCGAGCATTGCAAGCTCACCGGATTCAACTTTGCCGATTGCAGCGGATTTCTTTTTGCCATCGAGGTTTCCCATTGTGCGCTCGACTACGCCAACTTCAGTTCCATGCGATTGCAGAAAACCGTGTTTGATTCTTGTTCGCTCAAAGAGGCGGAGTTCACCGAGACCGACCTGACCGAGGCGGTGTTCAACAAATGTAATGTAGATGGAGCATATTTCGACCGCTGCACCTTAAAGAAGACCGACTTCCGCACCGCGACAAACCTTGTACTCGACCCCGAACGCAATTCGCTGAACGGTGCGCGAATATCCTTGGACGGCGCACTTGGGTTGCTTGCCAAATACGGTGTCGAGATTGAGATGTAATCATCGGCGTTACCGCCTTTCCCCAACATCCGTCCCGCACTCTGCCAAATGGCACGATGCTTGCCCGTATTCCTTCCAAAGACCACCCTGTAGCACCTATGACACATATACCGAAACGAGGACACCCGATGGTGCAGCGGACTGTAAAACGTCATCTGCGGCACACGGGATATGATATGTACCGCGTAGTGCAGAGCGATGTATCGCCCCGAAATGCACGGGAGCGTCATCAAGCGGTATTGAATAATACGATTAACGTGGTCTTTGATATTGGCGCAAACGCCGGAACGTATGGTCTGGATTTACGCTCGGCGGGCTATACTGAACGCATCATTTCCTTTGCGCCCGTCTCGTCGGACTATACCGCATTAAAAGCCGCTGCCTCAGGAGATATGTTATGGGAGACGGTGCAGTCCGCGCTTGGCGACTTCAACGGTGCGGAAGAAGTATCCGTTCATCCCTACACACCGCACTACGCGAACACCTCACGTATCAGCAACGAGGATTCAGCGGAGACACCGCAACAGGCAACAACAGAAGATATCGTCGTCAGCAGGTTGGATGCCATCCTTGATACGTTTGTTGAAGACGATGAACGGTGCTTTGTAAAAATTGACAATCAGGGATTTGGTACGCGGGAACTCATGGGTGCGGAAGGTGTGATGAACCGCATTTGCGGTGTGCAGATTGACGTTCCGCAACAACAGCAAACCCACAACAGCGACGACTCGCTTGACTCGATGATACACTTGATGCATACCCACGGCTTTACGCTCGTATCCATCGAACCCGCCACCCTGAACGGAGGTTCGGGACACTCAATAAAAACACGACTTACGTTCATCAAACACTGACATACTACACTACACCCAACGAAGACCATGTGCGGAATAGCAGGAACATTTCATTACAAGAATCAACAGCCCGTCGAGTTCGACACACTTCATGCGATGACATCGTCGCTGCGCCACCGCGGTCCCGACGAAGACGGCTACTACATGAATCCCACGCGGACTCTTGGGCTTGGTCACCGTCGGCTCTCCATCATTGACATAGCGGCAGGCAAGCAGCCAATCAGCAACGAGGACGGAACGGTTCATATCATTTTCAACGGTGAGATTTACAACTATAAACCGCTGCGCGAATGGCTTGCAAACTGCGGTCACACATTCAAAACGTCATCCGACACCGAAGTCATTTTGCATCTCTTCGAGGAAGAAGGAATTGCTGGTTTCGCACATTTGAACGGCATCTTTGCTGTTGCAATCTACGACGAGCGCAACGACACACTCACCCTTGCACGCGACCGCTTCGGCGTGAAGCCGCTGTACTACTCGGATGTGCAAGGCAAGTTGTTGTTCGGGTCGGAAATGAAGGCGATTCTTTGCGATGAATCCCAAGAGCGCAGTTTGGATTTGGTGTCGCTCGGTTCGTTTCTCACGTACCGTTTCAATCCCTCGCCGCAAACACTCTTTACGGGTATCGAGAAACTCGCGCCCGGTCATGTGCTGATGGTGAGTTCATCCCACGCGCCGCGCATCATGCCGTTTCGCACGTCATCGCCGCAGACCTTTTCACACATTAGCGAAAGCGAAGCGGTCGGCGAATACACACGGCTCTTCCGTCAAGCCGTCGAGCGGCAAATGGTTAGCGACGTTCCCGTAGGATTGCTGCTGAGCGGCGGTATTGACTCCGCACTTATCGGCTCGGTGATGCAGGAACACGCGGGCTATCCCGTCCGCAGTTACACCATCGGATTTGAAGGCAGCGGCGATTACAACGAGATAGACGATGCACGCCGCACTGCGCAACTCCTCGGATTGGAACACTCGGCAAGCGTCATCACAAAACAGCAATATCTCGATTTCTTCATCCGCTCGTTTTATTACACCGAAGAGCCGGTTGCCATGACAACCATTCCCGCAATGTACTACGTGTCGCAGCGGGCTGCGCGTGATGTGAAAGTTGTGCTTGCAGGTCAGGGTGCCGACGAGCCGTTGGGCGGATACGACCGCTACACCGGCGAGAAAATCATCAGTGATTACGGCGCGTTGCTACGCATGTTACCGCTCGAAGCGATTGCCCGCTTTCTGCCGCGCAACGAGAAAATAAAGCGGGCGTTATTCGCACTGCGCCACAGGTCGGAAAGCGAACGCTTCCTCGGCATTCACACCATCTTCACGCCGGCTATGAAAGAGCAACTCTTCCACAAACATTTGTATGCCGATGTGATTGACAAATCGCTTGCCTTTATCGAGCAGCTTGCAGCGCAAACACACGGGCTTGCCGACTCCCTCTCGCGGTTGCTCTATATTGACGCACGGTTGCAACTGCCCGACAACCTGCTTCTCTTCAACGACAAAATGAGTATGGCGAACTCGCTTGAAATGCGTGTTCCGTTCTTAGATAACGACTTGATGGATTTCATGGAATCGCTCCCCTCGCATTTGAAGCTGAAGGGACGGTTCGGGAACTACACGGCGAAGTACATTCACAAAAAAGCAAGCGAGAAACTGCTGCCCGCAGAAATCATCAACCGGAAGAAACGCGGATTCTCGACCCCGATGGACGAATGGCTGCAAGGCGACTTCTCCGCCACCGTAAAGCGGCTCTTCAACGAACCGGACTCGGCTGTGGGACGCTACTTCAATACCACGTATATCAATCAGATGATATTGCTGCACCAGACAAAGCGCGAGAACTACCAACGCCACCTCTTCGCGCTGCTCAGTTTTGAACTCTGGCACCGCAACTTCTTCGAGAAAACCCTCCACCCCGACGAAGTGTTCGCGCTGTAAAGTACCGATAGTTAAACCACCCAAAAACAAAACAGGCAGCCGCAATGAAGCAACTGCCTGTGTAAGAAAAAAACAACAAGACCTACCGCATTACCATAAATGGTATGGTTCTCAATTCAGAGCTGCTGCGAATTACACAATAGTATGTGCCGTTTGCTAACTCGCTCACATCAATTCCAACGGTGTTTTTGCCACGACGCAGGTCTGTCTTCAATGCAGGACGCGAGATAGCACCGATACTTGAGTATATCTCAATGTCAGCAGTTCCTGTAACCATACTGTGTATGATACATTGAACGGCGGATGACGCAGGGTTGGGAACAAGGAGACATGTGAGCGGATTTTCAGCAGTCGGTAACCGCATATCCGGTATCGCATACTTACCAAGATTGTACGTTCCATCCATTGTTGATTGGGATGTTCCATCGTTTGCTCTCTGCCGTAGTCCATACGCCGTGTTACAGGTGTTTGATTGCCATTGCGGGTCGCCTTCGGTGATATACATGATGCGGTTGTTAGCATCATTCACCGCTGTTGGGCATACGCTACCTATAGAGAGCCGTGTTATCATGCCTGCATCTTTTGCTTTCAGTCGCGTACTGCACCGGACAGCTATCCGTTGCGGTGAACTTAGTAATGAGTTCACTATTCCTTCTTCGGTGAACCAAACATTATTTCCCGCTGCATCCGGCGGAGGTGTATTCCAACCTGAACCGCCACCGATTACCAACCCGCCCGCCGACTTGATATGATAGTACCCGGTAGTAGAGTTCACTATCTCGAAATAACTCGACATATCACCGCCATCATTTAGCTCACGGTTGAACAGGTGGACTTTGCCAAAGGTGCTGATACCATCAATAAACTGAGGGTCACGACCCAACGGGTCGAGCCAGTTGCTGTATCGGGTGTCGCTTGTTCCGCCACCAGTCCAGTTCACGCCAAACTTGCCGAAATCTGCATGTTGCGGCTTATTTGAGTTACAAAAATTCTGTGCATTATTTGATAAAACACCAACTACCCTACCTACTGGATTGAATAACGCTGCACCGGATGAGATATTCTCTGTTGCACCTGTCGTCCATATTACACGCCAATAATTACTTGAAACAGCGTTAGTATTTCTTATTGTATCATCGGAACACCTGTGTCCTATACCTTCCGTATCGTTTGCGACAGCCGATGCCTTAGCGATTTTCATGATGGTTCCGGCGGGGTGATGAGCACAAAAACTGCTTGGAGGCGCAGTGTTTGCCCTGTCCCACCCTGCAAAATAAAATCCTTTGCCGGTTGTCGTGAACTCCGAAGAAATTTGCATGAGTGCACCATCCGCTTCACGGTGTTCGGCAAGAAAATCCGCACCCTGAAAACTGTAACCGACGATATTTGCTTCCGCCTCGGCTTCCGTTCCGTTATCAAAACAATTGACTTTTGGGTTTGCCCACCAACGGAATGTAAAGACGGCATTTTCTATTCTCTGTATTTCAGATTCTCCTAACTCGCAATCAGTGGGGTATATATCTGATCTATCCGAATTGATACAGTGCCATGCCGTTTGAACATACGGAGTAAAGTCTTGATTAACATTATTCAGAAGCGTAGCTGTACAAATGTTAAGATTTTGTGACGGTCTTTCAATCAAGCACACAGCGTACTTTGCTAAGCATGCGTCATCGCCTTGGGGGCAGTTCACATTGGGTGAGCATGGTGCTTCGCCGCTGCCATTAAAGTTCCGTTGCAGCGAAGAGGATGTTTTTTTACCCGTTAGTGCGGGCGGCGGAGGCGGGATGTCGGTGATGCGCTTGTACCCTTGATAGATACGGCTCAAGCGGAACGGGAAATCAAACGTGATACCGCTTGGAATGTTCAGTTCGAGTATATGTACCGAGCCGCGTTTCGACCCAATCATAAATTGCCCGTTCCGTTTGTTGTTTGCCTTCGTATATGCTTGGTGGGAATACACGGAATCGCCTTCGGGATAGCAGTATAGTCGCACATAGTCGGGCAATTGGAAATTCTCGAAGAGGAACGCATGGGAAACCGCACCCGGACTGACGATACGGATACGCCACACTATCGAACCGTCGGGTAATGTATCAATCGTTCCTGCTGTACGGATACTAATATCCACCGCTTTACCGACGGCAACACGTGAATCATTCAATGTTGCGGCATCATCGCGGCTGAGTGAGTCGTGATTGACTTCCGACATCATGCGTGTATCTACACGCGATGGTGCTGTAAGTAAAATAGAAGCATTACGACTTAGAGCAGGTAAAAACACCGATTGTTGAGTATATACTTCCCCGCCTGTGATGAGGAGACACAGGATAAGAATAAATTTCAAAAGCATTGTATTCTCCTAATCCTTCGGTGTCAATGTATCATGCTTAACGACGACCTTATAGGTAGAATCAAAACGCGGAATACTTACAAAAAAGTACGGATGGTAATCATTAGAAAAATCATCAGAAATTCTTGTGGTTTGCACCCTGCATTGAAGTTCCCGTAATGAATCATTACGGACAACAAGAAGTGTATGAGTGTAATTATCTAAGGATATGAATCGGAATCCAATTACACTTCGTGTGCTAAAATCTACACTTGGAAATACATATCCCTTACACGTTTCAAGTAGTCGACGTGTGGAATCTTGAACAGCTAAATATTCTGCTTGTGTACGTATATCAGCAAATCTTATAGCAAATGTAAAATTGCTACAATATGCAATATCTTGCACATCCTCAATAGTATCAATCATTGCCACTTGTGTCTTTGGCTCTGTCGGTGTTGTTTTTTGGTTCGAGCATGATATAATAACGAGCAAAAGCGATGCACAGAGTGTGCTGATAAGTATCTGTTTCATTGTTATTCTCCTTGTTGGTTTTGTGGTTGTGATTTCAATGCTGACTTTAACAGTTGGTTGTCTTTTTCCAAGCGAATGACATGCAAGGTCAGTTCTTCGATTTTTTCTAAAAATTTGGCTTGTATTCTGCTCACTTCAACGCCGCCATTTTTCTGTACTTGCTCCGAACTCGGCACGCCGTGCGCCGTGAGCCGTGAGCCGTTGAGTAACCATAATACTAACTCCTTTTTGAAGGTATGCGAAGTGGCACGCCGAAACGCACCTTGGATGTGCAGAGTTGAGTTGTTGTTGCACGCAGCCGCAAAGCGATAAAGGTATAGTAACGGAGGTCAAGAATATGGCTGCGCTTTTGCCGGGTTCTTTTGTTCGCCGCCAACTTACACATATTTGATTTCAACACAAGGGGAAATTCTTGGTTCAGACCGTGTTAATCCGCTATTCCCTTCTTCAATTCCACCTGCAACCCATCCGCTTGGTCGCGGGTGATGATGCCTTGTGCAAGGGCGAACTCGGTTGTTGCCAACCCTTGGTAGCAATACTGCCGTTGCAATGCGGGTGTTGCAGCCAATGCTGCGATATGTGCAGCTACGGTCTCAACATTCCCCCGTGCAACCGGACCGCTGAGCGGCGGCGCAGAGCCGTGTGCAAGATGCAGCAAAGCGTTATCAACCGTCGTGCGGATAATCGGCGGAAGCAGCGTATGGGCGGGCAGGTTCACCGTCTCCGTCACCTGAGCGGCTGCGGCAATTAGCGAGTACATATAATTCGATGCCATCACCGCCGCAATATGATAGAGCGATTTGTTTACACGCGCCTCCGCACCAAGCGGCACAGGCGTTCCGCCCAAGAGCCGTACAAACCACGATGCAAACTGTTCGTCGTCCGGCGAGGCGGTTTCAATGCCCCATGCTATTCCTGCAAGTGCGCGGGTATTCGGATACGGAAATGTCTCGAACGGATGGGCGGCAATGCACCGTGCCCCGAACGCCGCAGCAGGATACAGCACCTCGCGTCCCAACGCACCCGATGTGTGCACAATAATCACGCCCTCCAACTCTTCGCTGAACCGCTGTGCAAGTTCAGTAGCCACGTTGCCAATTTCGGCATCATCCACGGCAACGATGATGCAGTCCGGCAGCGAGTACATATTCGCCGTCGAATCATACAGCGCAACAGCATCCGGCATTACAAACCGGAGTTCCTTGCGGCGCGCCGCCGAGCGAACCACCATCCATGCAAGCAGCGAGCGTTCGGCGAGTGCCATTGCGAGCGTCGTCCCCACATTCCCCGCACCGATAATCCCCACACGGAAATCGAGCGGATGAGGCAGCGGTTGATTGATTGCAACAGGCGGGTGAACAAGTAAATCGGACGACATGAAGAGAGAGCCGTAATAAAGTTAGTATGTCTTGTTATCCGCCATTCAGCCGGGCGGGGCGCAAATATCGTCAGCATCGCTCCATTGGCAATATCACCCATTTGTCATATCATGCCTCCGGCAGACGGCACTGCCCCCAGCATTCCACCACAGCCCTCACCCTGCCGGAAAGCGCAGCCCGCCATTGCCCAAGCATTCTTGCGTTACGCTTTCAAAGAATACCCACACAAGCACATACCCCAATCCCGAAGCGAAGACATGATTATAGAATGATATGATTTAGACATGCAAACGCAAGCTATTCCCCAATCCCGAAGGGATGACATGATTATAGAATGATATGATTTAGACATGCAAACGCAAGCTATTCCCCAATCCCGAAGGGATGACATAATAATAGAGATGATATGATTATAGGGATAAATACACGCGGGTTTATGCTACAATCATTCCACCCCGTCGGCGTTCAATTCACGTAACACGTGCAACACCTACACTTCAGTACCTAATTTTTCCTGCTCATATTCTGCTTGTGTCACAGTAAGCACATCGGAATACGATTCCACCATCAACCGCACAATATCTTCCGGGCTTCGCCCTTCGATAAACCACAGCCGCGCAAGGTGATGGTCTGCGTTGGGTAATTGCAGTATTGCCAATTGCAGCTCGATTGTTTTATACCACGCTGTGTACGATTCCTTTTTCATTGCATGCGGGGGATATTGATGACGGTGTGTTTATAGTCGTGTTGTTCGGAAATTACCAACCACCTCCACCACCGCCACCACCGCCACCACCTGATGATCCCCCGCTCGACGAACCACCGGAACTTGAGGAATGGCTTGCGGATGAAATGGCAGACCCGAATGCAGAACCAAGCGATGAACCCGACGAGGAATAGAATGTTGAAACAGCGGATATTCGTGTGTGTGTTGCCGGCGTTGCCGCTTCGGCAAGAATGTCCTCGAACTGCCTTGCC
>JAEUSO010000330.1:0-3047 GCA_016788605.1 Candidatus Kapaibacterium sp.
ATTTCTCCTGCCATACACGCTCACCGTTTGAATTGTACACTTCGATCCCACATTCAATTCTTTGCTTAACGACTATCTCAGCACGAATCTGTGAACCGCTCGCCGGGTTCGGTATAACCTGAACCCGTAATGACCCTGCATCAACTTCATCATCCTCGTACACTGTCGTCAGCGTGTCGTATTCGTTTATTGAAAAACACCCTTTATACCTGCGGGTGATGGGATCATAATAACCGACTCCGATAACCATAAAAACTTTGCCATTGTTAATGGTCTGTAGCTGCGAACTCTGGCAACCTGTAATTCGCTTCGGTTGTTCAAGGGGAACGTCCATTCGACCGCTGAAAACGTCGAAGTACTCACTTGTCGCCGACGATGTTCTTTGTACAAACCAATCCTTTACCGAGTCGCCGTCAATGCTATGGTTGAGTGCAGTGATAGTGCTTATCCCATCCATCCGTGTCGTACTCAATTTCTCGAACTTGTCATTAGTCAAGTTGTAGACGACGAGGTTGTTGGCACCGTAATCGTCAATACCGTTGATTAATTCTGCCGCTATCAAATACTGCTTTCCATCCCTCTCAAGGATCGCACTTATACCTTTCGTCACAATTTTGTTGTATTCAGTCGGGATGATGAGTTCACTGCTTGCCCGTGCATCCACCTGTGTTCCGTTCCGCTCCGCCGTCAGCACATACATCTTATACCCGTCTTCTCGCTTTTTCTCCTTACCAATACGGGACATCAACACTATCTCTCCGCTATGCTTGATATAACAGTCGAATCCCGACCATCCTGTATCAAACGGCGGCAACCGCTCAATGATAGTTTGCTCGAATGCCTGCATTATCGAATTGCCAAAATAGATTATCCCTATCCGTTCGTAGCTGCTTCCATTCAATGATGAAAAGTGAAATACATCACTCTTGCCATCACGGTTGAAGTCGCCGACAAAGAAGGGACTGAGACCTTCGGAGCTAGGAAATCCTACACGAATTGTCGTAAGTTCCGGCAATCCGTTCCTGCTGCCTTTATAGACGTTCCCTTTTTGGTCAATGTAGTCGGTTACCCCGTCACCGTTGAAGTCGCCTGTTTTCAGGTTGCCGCTGCCGCCCGTCCAGGTAAAGATATTCACCGTGTCCCACGGGTAGCGCAGTTGCCATGTTTGCACCCCTTTGGGCGTACCCACCACAAGTGCGCCTTTACCGTTGTAAAAATTATCTATCCACGTCATGCCGTCCACACCGTAGCCCATGTTGTCAGCCCGCCACCATTCTTTGAGTGTGGGTACTGATTGTGTAACAGGAGGCGATGGTTCTTGCGCCAACGCTGTGTGTGTAAGCGCAGCGATTGCGAGGAGAATAGAAATAAGGAACGCACCTTGCGTTCGGGTTGTCAAATGCCGCGTGAGAAATGGGCGGCTGTTGTGTCGAGCCATTGCTGACTCCTTTCTGTGTGAGTGAAGAACACGTAAGAGTGTGGCGTAATTCAGTGCAAACGTAGCATGGAGTTCGGAAAGCACGAAAGACAATTTGTATCTGCGGTTCTGGTGTGAGACATCTCCTCAACCCTCTCTGGTGGAGAGAGAGTATGATTTGTAGAGACGCGCAACGGCACGTCTGTACGTGAGGGTATTAGTTGGAAGCGTAACGCAAGAACGCTTGGGCGGAGGCGGACTGCGCTTTCCGGCATAGGAACGCAATGGACTGAGAGGGACGGCGCGATGCCGTCATTCAGAGAGAAATACGTGGTGATGGTGATGGTGATTTACGGGAAGCGACCGCCCACGCGGATTTCCCATTCCTTTTGTTGGCGAGTGACGGTGTTCTGCCCCGGGTTGGCGGAGCGCATGAATTGGAGGATGAAACTGCGGAAGGATTCGGAGTTGAGAATGTCGGCAAGCGGGAGGTCGAACGTGATGGTGCTGTTGGTGGTGAAGTCCGCCACCGAGCCGCCGAGCGTGATGTTTGCGCCGAAGAGCTGACCCGTGAGTTGGAAGCGCGCTTGCGTGAAGTCGGTCGAGCCGCTTCCGCCGAAATCAATGTTCACATTTTTGATAACGCCGCCTTGCAGCACGTTGGTGAGAAATGCCGAGAGTGCGGAGCTTTTTGCGGAGTTACCGATTTGGTCCACCACGCCGCCGCCGCTGACTAAGCCGCCCGACGAGCCGCCGCCCGTAAGTTCTTCCTGCGTACGCCCGACAAGTGTGAGCAGGATAGCGTTAGTGTTGATTTTTTCTTGGTCGCCGCGCATTCCCGGTGCTTCTTCGCCGTTGATGGAATACGTCATGCGCACACGTGGGATTTTCTTTGTGCCGCTGATGCTCATTTGCACTTGGAAGCGTTCCTGCCTGTCGCCGACGATGCGCGTGCCGTCGTAGATGGCGGTCAGGTTCAGTTCGGGATTATCAATCTGACCGGTGACGAAACGGAGGTTGCCTTGCGCGGTAAACAGGTTGTAGAATTTGTAGGTGGAATTGTTGCCGACCATCATGCTGCCCAGCAGTTTGGTGCTGCGGTTGCCGTCGCGGATGAATTGCAAATAGTCCTTGGGATTTTCCTGACGCACAAATGCCACGAGTTGTTCGTATGCGCTGAAATCCATCTGAACGCGAAGTTCCTTTTTGATTTTCACATCAACAGAGGTGAAGAGGATTTCGTCGAGCGAGCGCGAGATTTGCCTGCTGCGATACTGTCCGCCCATGTCGTCATTGAGCGATACATCGAAGTTGGTATCGGCGGTGACAGGTGCGGCGATTCGCTCTTGGGTGAAGGCGTAGTTATTCCCCATTTTGGTATAGACAAATGTCGAGGTTCGCACGACGTTGTTGTTCGACGGCGGGAACTTGATGTCCGCTTCTTCCAGCATGACGAAGCCGTCTAATCGCGGCTCGGTGAGTGCGCCGTGAAAGCGGATGGATTTGAGTGCGCCGTCATCCACGGTGGAGAGAACCGTGCGCCCGTACATGTCGGGTCGCGGCACAGCGGAGGCGTTGCTCATCACAAGAAGTTTCTCGCGGTCGTTGATGCGTGCTTCTATATCCACGT
>JAEUSO010000330.1:3057-3447 GCA_016788605.1 Candidatus Kapaibacterium sp.
ACGTTGAAGCCGCGAAGCCGCATGATACCTGTTGCCCGTGCATGTCCGCCACGCAGGTCGGTTGCTTCGTTGAACACGTCCACACTGTCGAAATTGATGACGGTATTCTTTAAGCTGATTGCACCTTTGCTTGTGTAGCGGATGTTGGTGGCGGGAATGAGAAACGATGCGGAATCATAGCGGACGCTGCCAACATAATTCATTTTATCGGGTGTTGTTCCGCTGATGTCGAGTGTGGCATCGGCAAAGCCCTGAACATTGCTAACGCCCGGAATAAACGGCGCGGCGGCAGCCATCGAAAGCCGGCGGGCGCGGAGCGCGAGTTGCACGCGCTCGTTATCGCGCAAGCGAAGGTCGAACGGCAAAAGAGAGATGGAAAGCGGCATGGTC
>JAEUSO010000331.1 GCA_016788605.1 Candidatus Kapaibacterium sp.
TTCGAGCATCGCGGTCAGGTATTCAAAGACATCGTCGGTTCGCTCACCTAACACGCCGTGCCTGATGCGCGGTCACGCATGAAATCAAGCGGTAACATTGACTGGTACATCGCCCTTGTCGTAACGGGGCTGATGCTGTTCAGCATTACCTTCGTCTATAGCGCAAGCGCCACCTTCGCTGATGTGAAGTTCGGTTCAAGCGAGCAACTTTTCTACCAGCATCTCATCCGTGTAATCATTGCGCTTGTCATCATGATTGTGATGTCGCGCATTGACTACCACCATTTGCGCGAATTCACCCGACCGCTCATGGTGGTTTCCCTTCTCTTACTACTCTACGTAAAATTCGGCGGCGTTGCTGCAAAAGGAGCTACACGCTGGGTGAATTTCGGCTTCATTAGTTTTCAGCCGTCCGAGTTAGCCAAGTTTGCGCTGCTTATCCATGTGTCGCGGCTGCTTGCCGATAAAAAAGAAAAGATTGTGAATTTCAAAGAAGGCATTCTACCTCCGTTGATATGGATTTGTATTGTTTGCGGACTCATTGCTTTGCAACCGAATTTCTCAACGTCGTTTGTCGTCTTCTTACTTTCCCTCACACTCATCATTCTTGCTGGAGCACAGAAGAAACATCTGCTGGCATTGGGTGCAACCGGAGTTATAGCAGGAGGGATTTTTGCGATTGGCGCGGAGTATAGAATGAAGCGGCTGCTAGCATATTTCGGTTCGGAGCAAACAGCAAACTCACCGGTTGTGTATCAGTTGCAACAAGCGTTGCTTGCTTTTGGAAACGGCGGCTTTCTTGGCGTTGGTCCGGGGCAAAGCCGTCAGCGCGACTGGTTTCTTCCCGAACCGTACGGCGACTTTATCTTCTCCATCGTCGGTGAAGAGTACGGTTATTTGGGCGTGATACTTATTCTGATGGGATTTGGGATTGTGCTTTGGCGCGGCGTAGTAGCTGCGCGTTTTGCGCCCGATACGTTCGGCTTTCTCTTAGCATCTGGCATTACTCTCACACTGTGCTTTTATGCGTTTATCAATGCGGGTGTGAACTGCGGTCTGTTGCCTACCACCGGCTTACCGATGCCCTTTGTCAGTTACGGCGGCACAAGCATTCTGTTCTCCGCCGCAGCCGTTGGTATTTTACTGAACATCAGCGGACAGCGGAAAATGTGAGATTATCTCACGACCGAAATTAACGTAACCACCCTTTGCATACCGCGTGTGGCAACGACTGTATGAACTCCATTTGGAATATGCTGACTTGATAAGGTTGTTTGCTCGGTCTCTGTTTGTAGTGAATACTCTTCCTGCCCGTTTTGATTATAGAATGTGTACCGTAGTTCTCCCACTCCATTCTTCAATGCTGATGGGATGTTCAACGTGATTCTTTCCGTTGCAGGATTAGGGTAGCACCATTGTTCGGCGGGAGCATTGCTTTCTTCTTCAACGGATGTAACGAATGAACTGAGATCGGCTTTGAAGACACTGCTACCGTTTGTTCCTGCGAAAATCGTTGTACCATTGACTCCTAGCGATTGTACATCAAGATTAGTCAATCCTTCATTAACTGCTATCCAACGTTCGCCGTTATCTGTTGAAACAAACACTCCGCCCGTTGTTCCTGCAAAAAGGTTTGAACCTGCTACAGTAAAGCATTGAACATTTTTTTGTGTTAAGCCCGAATTCACCACCGACCATGATGCACCTTTGTTTGTCGAGAGGAATATTCCTTCATCTGTGCCTGCATAAACAGATGTAACAAGGACAGTAAGTGCTTGTACTTTCAAATTCTGTAAGCCGCTATTTACATCAGACCAAAAATCTCCATTATCAGTGCTTACGAAAACGCCATAATCATACGTACCTGCAAAGAGTTTCGTTCCGTTAATACAAATAGCACGTACGTTTTGACTTGACATTCCATTATATAGTTTCTCCCAACTTTCCCCTAAATCTGTGCTTCGATATACACCACCATATACACCGTTAACATCACCATATGCTCCAGCAAAGATATTTTTCCCATTGACAGTAAGGGTAAGTATAATTTGGTTTTTCAAGCCAGCTTCATTCCATTCTTCCCCATCATTAGTACTTAAGAATACACCTCCACCACTTGTTCCTGCATAGATATACCTCCCGTTCACAGTTAACGTATATACAGTTTTACTTGTCAAGCCGTTATTCACCTCAATCCAACTATCACCCTCATTTGTACTTTGGAATACGCCTGAATCACTTGTGCCGGCATATACACTATTTCCTGTAGATATGAGCGAACCAACTCTTGTAACTGGCAAACCGACAACAATCCAATCACTTCCAAAATTGGAACTTCGGAAAATGCCGTTACCATTTGTACCAACATATACCATCGTACCACTCGTAATCAGGGAACCTGTGAACTGATTCGTAATACCTTTGTTCACTGCCATCCAACTTACACCTTTGTTTGTACTAAGGAATACACCACCGCCAAATGTTGCAGCAAACAATCTTGTTCCACTCACACAAACTGCACGGATACTACGACTCGTCAAACCGTTGTTCACAGATGTCCAACTACCACCGAAATCAGTACTTACGAATACTCCATCATCATTTGTTCCTGCAAAAAGATCTGTACCGTCCATCGCGAGAGATGTGACACTCATTCGAGTACCATCTGTGATAGTCGACTTCCAACTAACTCCATTATTAGAACTTACAAACACACCGCCTCCCCCTGCAATCAAATCTTTTCCGCTTACCATGAGTGCAAACACACTCTTGGTTGTTAATCCACTATCCATAGCAGTCCAACTACCACCATTATCTGTACTCAAGAATACACCATCATAATATGTTCCAACAAAAACATCCATACCTTTTACGACTATTGTCTGAATAAAATATTCCGATAAGCCAATTGCCTTCCAAGAATCTCCATTGTTAGTACTAAGGTACACTCCACCTGTCCATGTCCCAGCGTAAACATGCTTACCGCTGACAGCTAAAGCTGCAACACTCTTTTCAGTCAATCCATCATTTACAGCCATCCAATTTTCACCGTAATTCGAGCTACGAAAAACACCCCCGCCATCTATTCCTGCATAGAGAAACGAATCACTGGTTGCAAGACAGCTAAGACTACCACTATTCGGTCCTTTACATTGTGTCCATTGGGAATATGATGCAGTGAAATTGATGAAGTAAGACAGGCATAGGATAAACAAGTATTTCATAAACTGACCTAGATGTGAGGGATCAAAGTTTGAATGTCAATAACAAATAATAATGTTTTGCCATTATTGTTTCACAACAACCATTGTTACTGACCTTTGCATACCGCGTCTGGCAAAGACTGTATGTACTCCATTTGGAATATGCTGACTTGGAATAGTTGTTTGCTCGCTCTCTGTTTGC
>JAEUSO010000332.1:0-3164 GCA_016788605.1 Candidatus Kapaibacterium sp.
AAAACATCGGGGCATTATCCGTATTATGCCGACTCGCAGTATCCGCCGATGCAGATTGAGGAAGAGCAGTATCTGTTAAAACCGATGAATTGCCCACACCATCACCAGATTTACTCAAGCGAGCCGCGCTCATACCGCGATTTGCCGGTGCGTTTGGCGGAGTTCGGAACAGTGTATCGTTACGAGCAGTCGGGTGAACTCAGCGGATTGTCGCGTGTTCGCGGCTTCACACAAGATGACGCGCATATTTACTGCACACAAGATCAGCTCAAAGACGAAATCAAGAACGTGATTGAACTGACGCAAAAAGTATTCTCAACGTTTGGAATGCAAGTCAGCACACGGCTCTCGTTCCGCGACGACAATGCGGAGAAATATGGCGGTGATTTGGCACTGTGGGAACGTGCCCAAGCGGAGATAAAGGATGTTGCCGACGAGATGGCGTTGGATTATTTCATCGGCGAAGGCGAAGCAGCGTTTTACGGTCCGAAGATTGACTTCATCGTTCGTGATGCAATTGGTCGTAAATGGCAGTTGGGAACAGTGCAAGTGGATTATGTAATGCCGGAGCGTGTCCAACTTGAATACACCGGCGCTGATAACGTAAAGCACCGTCCTGTTATCATCCACCGCGCACCGTTTGGCTCGATGGAGCGGTTTATGTCTATTCTGATTGAGCATTATGCGGGTAACTTCCCGTTCTGGCTTGCGCCCACACAGGTCAGTGTTCTGCCGATAACCGATGCACAGAATGAGTATTCGCAGACAATCGTGGATATGCTCAGGGCGCGTGATTACCGCGTCAGTTTTGACGACCGCTCCGAGAAAGTGCAACGCAAAATCGCGGAAAGCGAGCAGAAGAAAATTCCATTCGCCTTTGTTATCGGCAAGCGCGAAGCAGAGAATAATCAAATCGCATTGCGCGAACACGGTGTCGGCGACAAAGGCGTGATGAGCGTGGACGACGCTTTGGCATTGCTGAAGAGTTTAGAAAACGGGTGATGTAACAATCACAATACAATTATACATAAGCCCTTGAATAACTGATATTCCGGGGCTTTTATTTATCATAACATCAATTGAATTGTGTTGTAAATCAACGGAAAAATTACCATACCTATCAATGCTTCCCCTACATTTCCTCTTGTCTGAGTATTCATCCTCAAAGATTCTTCAAAAAAACCGATAATACTACGATGGAATATACTGTTCATAACCCCGCGTATCGAGAAACCATCCTGCAACATCTTGAGCGGCAGGAATTCATGAAGCATATCGGCTGTGTCCTGCAGGTGATTGAACCCGGCTACGTTGTAGCTGAAATCCCGCTTGCCAAAGAGCATCAGCAGCAGATGGGGCTTGTACATGGAGGTGTGACGGCAACGATTGCCGATGTGGCGGCGGGCTTTGCAGGGTTCACGCTTGTTGCGCCCGGCGAACATACTGTTACCGTTGAACTCAAGACAAGTTACCTTCGCCCCGCGCTCGGTGTGCTGCTACGCGCTGAGGGAAGAGTTGTGAAGCAGGGAAATTCGCTGCATTTCTGCGAAGCCGACGTTTGGTGTGTGAGTGAATCCGGTGCTGCCGAATTAGTTGCGCGTGCCACAACAACGATGGCGGTCATTCATCCAAAACCGTAAGAGAATCACACACTGATGAGAAGTATCGAACACGTTCAGGCAGAGTTACAGGCATTACCGGAAGGTGATACGCAAGAACGGCTCGACCTTCTTGCTGCATCGGCGGCGCAATTCCGCTCCACATCAACTGCGGAAGCATTGGCATTTGCACAGCAAGCGTTGCATATTGCCGAGCGGCGACATGATGCGTTGCGGATAGCCGAATGTCTGAACTTGTGTGCCTTATGTCATTGGCATATGTCCATGTATAAGCAGGCGTTGGAAGAAGCATTCTCGGCTCTGCGTTTGTACGAACACCGCGATCAAAACCACGGCACTGCTATGGTAAAGAATACCATCGGTATGATTTACCGTAACCTATCGGATTACAATCAGGCGTTGGCATATCATAATCAGGCATTGGAACTCGTGGAGCAGTCACGGGATACCACTATCATTGCCGAGACACTGACGAACATTGGAATTATCCATCACCGGCTTGCCAATTATGCCGATTCGTTAAAATTCCACCATAGAAGTTTGACGCTGTGTTTAGAGCATGGCATTGCATCCGGTCAATCCACCGCCTACCGCTGTACGGGGAATGTGTACTTTGACCTTAAAGATTACTATCAGGCGATAAACAACTATCAGCAAAGTTTATCACTGAGTGAGCAATCGGGCGACAGGTGGAGCGAGGCAATCGCCCTTGAATCAATCGGCATGGTGTGCGAGAAAATGCGCGACCTTGACGAGGCAATGATTTTCTTCCGTCGCAGTTTGAGTATCAGGCAGGAAATAGGTGATAAGTTCGGTCAGGCATCAGCACTCTTTCACCTTGGTCTTGTGTTCCAGTCCGGCAGAAACGATAAGCAGGCAATCAACTTCTTCAAATTGAGTTTGACCATGCGGCGTGAGGTACACGACCGGTTTGGCGAAGCGGAAACCCTGCTCGGTTACGGCAAGGTGTATTTCAATGAAGCATCGGAATATCATAACAGTATTCTGGCGGTGGAGCAGTTTCAATCCGCACTGAAAATCGCAAACGAACTTGGTGCGAAGCAACTGATGTTCCGCGCTCATAAACTGCTGTCGAAATGCTACAAGCAAATAGATATGTATGAAAAGGCACTATTCCATTACGAGCAATTTTATGCTATCCGTAAGAATGTCGGCGGTGATGAAGCATCGCTGAAAATCAAGCAGATGGAGATTAAAATTGCAACAGAAGTAAGCGAGAAGGAAACCGAGATTCAACGTCTTAAAAACGATGAACTCGCACAAATGATGAAAGAGGTTGAAGAACTCAATGCCGACCTTCTTGATTTGAACCGCGAGAAAACAGAGTTCCTTTCTATTGTCTCGCATGATTTGAAAAATCCTATTGCCGGTATCCTGCTGAACGTTTCGACGATTGAGCGGTATGCACAACGTATGAGTATTGAGGAGTTGTTGAAACAAGTAAGAACAATAGGCGAAACTGCAGAGCGTATGAAGGGAATCGTTCACCGTATGCTTGATGCACGGACGATTGAAAGTGGCGAG
>JAEUSO010000332.1:3174-3404 GCA_016788605.1 Candidatus Kapaibacterium sp.
TTGTGATGAACTGTACTGATGTGAATTGCACAATGCTTATAGATGCGGTTGTTGGTGAGTACCGTACACGTGCGCTTTCAAAAAGTATCAAGTTTATCGTTGAGCAGCCGTCATCCGATGACTTCATCCATGCCGACCAGCCGTCGTTCCGCGAATGCTTGTCGAACCTTGTCTCTAACGCTGTGAAGTACTCGCCGATGGGTAGGAAAATTTATTTGAGCACTGAATCG
>JAEUSO010000333.1 GCA_016788605.1 Candidatus Kapaibacterium sp.
TGACAAATACCGAAAGCAGTTTTCAAAACTGGTCTTTAGGTAGTTATACCAATGTAAGAGATGCTTATTCTGATCGTCAAAATGGCATCCCCCGCACCTCCTCCGAGACGCGCTCGAAGAATGCGTATGTGTTGTATATCATCCGCGCAAAGCCGTGATAATATGTGGCTAAAGCCCAACCATCATGAACATCATGTTGTCCATCCGCTAAACATATGGCACTGTTGGATCAAAATACAATCAATGCATAATCCATTGCCGTCGGCTTTAGCCGACTGGATATGATAGAAGATAAAGGATGAAATATAAAAGGGATAAGCAGCAATGAAACAATTAACAAAAACTACTATGAAAAACACAGCTCACATAGCAATCGCACTCATTCTGATGATGACGGTTGCTGGGAATGCACAACAGATTGTCTGGCATCATTTCCCGAACGGTGTAATGAACAGCCCCACCGCAACGATGCAAGCATCGGTAGGCGGAATCAGCATGGTCAAAGCAAGTAGTCATGCGGGTTTCTTGTGGGCAACGGCGAAGCCCGTGTTCACTACATTCGGCGATAAAACAAAACAGCCGCTTCGCCCCACATACACATGGTCGGATGCATACAATGCGTACCTATACGAAGTTCAGGTTGCCACGTCGGTTGATTTTAGTTCGGGCGTTCAAACACCTGTGTTTCTCTCTGCAATACAGAATAATGCAGTATTGTCGGTTGTTCAATCGAGCGACCTGACGGCAGGAAACAGGTACTATTGGAGAGTTCGCGGGTATCACACGGGTGGCATCAGTGAGTGGTCGGATGTCTCGGACTTCGATGTGAGTTCTGCAACACTTGGTGTGCCGCCGCAGCTATCTCCTGCTAACGGTGCGTATGTGCAAACACCGTCGCAAACATTCAGTTGGGGAACGGTATCAACCGCAACAGGATATGAATATCAGATTGCAACTGATGCGGGATTTAGTCAAATTATAGCAACGAATGTCGGGTCGTCAACTGCGTCGCTCAGTATCTCGTCGGTAACATTATCCAATGTGTGTTCAACGTACTATTGGAGAGTTCGTGCCGTCCGCGGCACAGAGCAAAGCGGGTGGTCGTCCGTATGGACGTTAATCTATGCTCCGCAACCAGCACAGGTATCGTTAAACAGTCCGGCTGATAATACAACATTCAACCCTGCCAGCGGTCGCAGACCCACATTCACGTGGAATCCCGCAGTCAATGCACAATCGTACGTGATAACCCTAACGAAGAATGGTGTTGATTCAACGATAACCGTTCCTGCAACAACAACAACATTCTCCATTGGAAACGACCTTGATTTGGGTGTCACATACACGTGGAAGGTAACGGCAAAGGGGTGTAACGGCGGGCAAGATGCGCTTGCATCAGTTCCAAGAACATTTATCATTCAATCCGGCGCTCCGCAGCCCTGCCTGATAACAGTAACACTGCAAGCACCTGCGAAAGGCGCAACTGTGTCAAGTCCCGTTACCTTAAACTGGACACCAAGCGGAAGCGGTGCGGTGGGCTATGATGTAGAAGTATCGGAAGACCCGACGTTCACCACCAATGTAAGTTCATCACAAGTGACCTCAACAATCGACACACGCACGGTTGCCGACGGAAAAACATATTATTGGCGGGTGCGTGCACGGTGTGCAACAAACAACGGGGCGTATTCCGATACCAGCTCGTTCCGCACGGCATCGGTAGCACCTTGCTTGACAATCAACGATTACAATTTTGATTCATTGCTGATTACCAATTCGCGTTCGCGTGTTGTGCGATTAGTGAACACACTTAGTACTGTTGCACGTCTCGACAGTTTTTCCGTACCTGCCGACTATGAAATTGTCTTTCCGAAAAACGGCATTGACTTACCGAAAATTCTGCGTCCGAATGATACGATCGAAATCACCATTCGTGTGCGTCCTACATCGTTAGGTTTGATACAAGGAGTGGTTCAAGCACACCTTCGTTTGCAGCCCGCAAACACACCATGTATTGCAACCGGCAATGTGCGTGTTGTATCGGTGGCAATATCAAAAGCCGCAAGCAACATCATCTTCGAGCGCATTGACGGTATCGGAGAAGTGAACCCCGGTGATTTTGCAACACTGCGCCTTCGGTTGGATAATACCCAAGGTTCAATTAGTCCGACCTCGATGGACAGTATGAGTATCGTGTTTCAATATGATCGAAGGGCGTTCCAGATTGATGAAAACACATTTCAAATTCAGTCGCTTGCGGGCGTTACCCCATTTAAAGGGCAGACAACACCGATATTGATTGATACGGCTAAAAATTGGCAAGACCCGTATGTCACCTATCGCATCGGATTACAAAAGCCGCAGATGAACAACGACCGCGAAATAATGCGGTTCATGATGCAGGCGAAAATCGCAACAACCGATACCACACGCATACGGTTGGCGGATTTTCGTTGGTACAAAGCGGGTACGTTAGAGCCGGTGCAAAGCGAAAGCATCCGTGAAGAGGAGCTATTGCTAGTTGCCAAAGTATGCCGCGAGGGTAGAACCCCGAATTTTGTTCTTGATCCAACAGGCAAAAAAACGGTTGCACTGATGGCGATATTCCCTAATCCGGCTCAGAACGAGTTAACGTGCGACATACATGCAGAGCAATCAACAATGGTGCGGGCGGTACTGCATGATTTGTATGGTCGTGAGGTCTCAGAACTTTATTCTGGCATAGTTCAGCAAGGCATCTCATCAATAACATATCCAATATCTAACATCCCGACAGGTGTTTATTCATTAACACTTCATTTCCTGAATGGTGTTGTCGGCGAGCAAGTGTATATTGTACGGTAATAAACATGATAACGTAGGGGAAACAAGGTATGTTCATCAACGGGAGCGTATTTGCCCGGTATTCTATTGATGTAATGAGAATATTTATTCACTTTCATGTGAAGAAGTGGATGAGTGTTCCTGCATCTATACTGTCTAAAAAGAAAAGGACAAGATTTCTACATCAATGTATAGCCATCTGTTCTATTTTTTTGATAAGCGTGTGTAGTTCATTGACCATGCATAGTGCAATATCTCTACACACCGAAATCAATATTTCGTCACAGCCGGTTCGTGATAATATAGTATCACAAACTACCCTTGATGCAATTCGTTCACGAATACAAGTACAATCGGGGCATACAGCTGAAATCACGGGAATTTCATTGTCGCCAGACGGGAAACTCTTTGCAACAATCAGTAAGGATAATACTATCCGCATGTGGACCATGCAGCCGCCAAACGAGGGTTCGCTTTTGCGTGTGTTTCATGGTCATACCAAACCGGTTACCGGTATTGTATGGAGTACGTTCGACGCTTCAATCATTGG
>JAEUSO010000334.1 GCA_016788605.1 Candidatus Kapaibacterium sp.
GAACGGCGGAATGCCTGATTTGTCATCCGTGCCATTGGGGGCAATGCTGCTTGTTGCGGCAGGGTGGGCGGTTGCCCCGTTGGCGGGTGGTGCTGTGGCTATGTGGCTTGGCGGCGAAAAGGGGACGTATTGCATGTGGGCGGTTGCTGCGCTCTTTGCGATTGTTGTTATCATAAACTTGTTGCAGTTCCACCATCCTGTGTGGATGTGGGTGGTCGGTATTCTTGCACCCGTACCTGCTGCATTACTCGGCGGTCGGCTGATAAAACGCAGATAAAAACTAACGAATATGGACTTCATGCCGCTGAATAAGACGGATGTGATTCATGGACAGCCGGTGTGATGTTATACGAATCGGCAAATGCTATGTCCTGCCAACTTACATAATGCGGATGTTTTCGGGATTATTCTTCATAAGCATCGAAGCCGAGCACATTTAGCTCGAAGACCACACCTTGTTTTGCAGGCGACGACGGACTTGGCATTAAATAGCCCGCACAGAGTTGGATACGCTTCGAGAGGTTGACCATGCCGCCCATCACTGCCACCGCCGAAGGATGATTACCCGATACGAAATCGCCCATCAGATAAATATCACGTGTGAGCGGCAGCTCGAATCCCGCCATGATTCCTGTATTTGTGCCGATACCGACGAACTGGTTGTTGGTTGCATACACACCGCCCGTAATTCGCAGCGCGTGATGCCAGTCCCACCGCACCAATCCATAGCTGAAATGCGCGAACGGGTTATTACTGACCTGTGTCCGGCGGAAGTTCAAACCCGCCTGAGTTCCGATATTCAGTTCCCATTGCTCGCCAAGTTCAAATTGCTTTTGCAAGGTGCCAAGCAACAAGGGTGCGGCGGGCGATGTCGGGTCGGTGTTATCGCGGAAAAACCGCGTGTTCATCGTGGGGTTGATTTTGACGTTAATAAGGTTCACACCTGCGTCGAAGCCGTTGCCAAGACCCCACACAAAGTGCGATTTCGATTCCATATAGTCAGTGCCATAGACATTGACCTGATGCTGATAAAAATAAGTACCCTTCGGCGTGATGTCGCCCGACGGGATGTTGAAAAGGTTTTGTTGTGAGTAAAGACGCAGCGGCGCAACGGCGGCTGCAAGTACCATGAACGCGGATATGAGAACAATACGGCTCATAACAGGGATGATTCTCCTTTCAAGAGTAATGAGTAAATAAAACAGGGTACATAGTATGATTGGCTGCACGCTACAATCAGGGATGCAGTGTGCAGTTGTCGTAACTGTTGAGTGCGGTATTTAGATTCGGGGCGGCTGCTCGTTGATGCGCGGGTGACCCGGATGCACGGCGTGGTTGGTGATGGAGAGGAATTCGGCTGCCATTGCGGGCGATTCCGACGGCGGAGCGGCGAGGAGAAGAGGAAATGTCGTGATGATTTTTTCCATGACCTCGACCGATGACAGTGCTTCGGTTGCGGTTTCGCAGTCGGCTGACATTGAAAGGGATGCAACTGTTTCCGACGAGATACAGAGAGTGAGCAACAGGGCAAACAATGTGTGAATGAAACAGCGGGATATTCCAGCGGATGTTACCGGCGGGTGTGTCTGGCTGTATGTTCCTGTGATTTTTTGCATTGTTAGACGCTGTTGCAGTATTCAGTCCGGCATAACCCTCACAAAGTACCGGAAAGTTCCGCCGGAGGGTAATGTATTTTTGCATGCAACAGAATCCGGTTATTAACCGGTTATCAACCGATTATCACTACCCTCATATTCAGAATGGCAAAGAAGCAGCAACCAGTACCCGCCCAAAAGACCGCCGGTCACGAGAATATCATCAGTACGACCTTTGAGGCACCGGTGTTCGGTTTGCCGTGGTGGGTTGGTGCGATTATCCTTGCTGTGGTGAGTGTTGTGCTGTATATCCCGTCGCTCGACGGCGGCTACACCGACCTCGACGACACCATTTTCGTCCGCGATTTCGAGCAGTACAACCGGTCCGACTCGAACTACCTCTATTCGTTCAAGCGCGGGGTGTTTGCGATTAATGATAATTACTACCGTCCGCTGCTGCTAAACTCCTTTGTGTGGGACCGCCACCGCGAGGGCAAGCTCACGGCAACGCTTCATCCCATTGATTTGGGGCAGGGCACAACTGACGACATCTCGCAATACCGCGAAACGAACCTTCTGTTACATATTCTGTGTGTTGTGCTTGTGTTGATGTTCCTGCGCTTCCACCTTCGCCACGAAACAATCGCGTTTGCCGGCGCACTGCTCTTCGCGCTTCATCCGGCGTTTGTGCAGGCGGTTGCATGGATACCCGGTCGAAATGATACGCTGCTGACATTCTTCGCCCTGCTCTACGCTCTCTCGTCGTGGTGCTATGCCCGCAACGGACGTGCGTGGCTACCGGTAATTCAGTTCGTGGCGTTGCTTGGCGCACTCTTCACCAAAGAAACCGCCGTGTTGCTAGTGCCCGCCGTTCTTGTTACAATGCTCATGCTGCAATACATCCGTCTTGCTGATAAACGCCTCTGGGTAATGACAGCCATCGGTGCAATCGCCGGAGCGGCATGGTTTGTTGCACGCAATGCCGTTACATCGCAAGCTGAGCCGCTTATGCAAAGCGAAGTGACCGATTCCATACTCGACCGTTTCCCGTTGCTCTGGCAATCGCTTGGTAAGTTGCTCCTGCCTATCAATCTGAATGTGTTTCCGTGGGTGGGCGATACAAGCAATATCCCCGGACTGATTGCCGCCCTGCTCTGTGCCGGAATCGCTGCGTGGTTATGGCGAGCCGACCGCCGCAGAGAACTGATGTGGTTTGCCACCGGAATCTTATGGTATGTACTCTTTTTGCTTCCTGCTGTTATTGTGCCGTCGTCGCTGAACCGCGAGGCATTCGAGCACCGGTTGTATCTGCCGTTTGCGGGAGTGCTTCTTGCGCTCTGTGCTGCGGGCTTGGCGGTTGCACGCACGTGGTCGCTTGCTCCGCGCAACATCTTGCTTGCGGGCGTAGTGTTGGCTACAGTCGCCGGTACATATTCCTTTATGCGGTTAGACCTCTTTACTGATAAATTCCGCTTTTGGGAATCGGCTGTCGCCTCAACGCCCAGCGCGGCATATCCCCGCATGATGCTTGCCGCACGCTATTACCGCGACAAACTCAATCCGCGCAAATCCGAAGCGGAAAAACTTTTTGCCGAGGCATACGCACGTGACTCCGCACAGAAATATCTGAACTATTACATGGGCAATCTTGCCATCGAGCGCGGCGATGCCGATGCGGCGGCACGCTACTACAAAAAGGAAATCGCCAAGGACGTTCCCATTCTCACCGAGATATGCTCGAAAATGGGACGCTATTATGTGGAGAACAAGCAG
>JAEUSO010000335.1 GCA_016788605.1 Candidatus Kapaibacterium sp.
CGAACGTGCGTCCATTGTCGTAACAGTGGATAGCGCACCGGTACACATCGCATCATCGTTCAATGTTCCGTGTGTCGCGCTCTATGATTCTACGCATTGGAACAGAATCAAGTATGCACCGAGAAGCGATTGGAACAGGATGGTGATACCGAAGGACGGTCTGCACTTTATCGCTGATATTGACCCGGCGGATGTGATTACTGCGATTGATGAGTTTCATGATTCAACAAGTAGTGCTTGAGTATGATAAACGCACTCCGCTCATTGTTGTATTCACTCATACAACTTGTTTTCAAGAATACTCCTGTTCCGGCACCTTTGGATACAACGGGTATTCATCGTGTCCTGATACTGCGGTACGACAGATTGGGTGATATGGTCGTCACGCTTCCTATGATTGATATACTTCGTGAATACCTGCCTCATGCAACGATTGATGTGCTCGCATCACCAAAGAACAGCGAGCTGATTCGGAATGATGGTAGAATCAATAATATCTATGAGTGGGACGGGCGGCTGACATCATTGCCCGTGTTGAGAAACGTGCTGAGGGCTAAACACTATGATGCTGTCTATTGCGCTGTGTTTTTCAAACTAAGTGCTGCTGGAATGTTAGTGAACTACCTTGTAGGTGACACACCTGTAAAAATTATGCAAGGCAATGCTGCGCCGGAAAAACTTGCTCAATACCACACATGGTTTAACATGATGATTGATATTAATGCAAGTAACCAGCCGATGGTGCAAACATTAGCAGAGTTTGCCGCAACTTCGCTCGGTATTGACACAACAACCGGTAGATTATTCAATCGGGAAAGATTCAAGCTGCCGGTCAGTACAAAGCGTAAAGAAGTCCGTGAACAGTACGGTATCCCTGATTCAGCGACATGTCTATTCTATAATCTTTCAGCAGGAATGCCATATCGTGAAATGTCGTATGAAAAGAATAAACAAATAGTCCACTATATACTTAACACATATCCCGATATATATCTTTTGCTCAATGCCGTCGGCGCGATGCGAGCCGTTGCTGAACGGTTGTCAGAACTGTCGTCAAGAGTCCATCTGCCTGATGCCGATATATCGTTGCAGAAAATGATGGATGCAGTTCATGCAGCAGATATAGTCGTTACGCCGGATACATCAATCACGCATTTTGCAACAGCGCATAGAAAACCTGCTATCGTACTCTGTACACCAATATCTTCTTCCGCTCAGTGGCTGCCGTTCAATGTTCCGTATCGGGCACTATTCAGTGAACATGACGAGGGAATAGAAGCTATTGCTGCTGATGCTGTTTGTAGTGCCTTCGATGATTTAGTCAACGAGGTTGCCAATCCGCTCCGAAAAGTGGAAAAGTTCACCTAAGAACACCAAAGCCAAAACGTATATTCGTGATTGCACGAAGTTCGCACCAAAAAATCACTATTCAGCAATGACATCCGATTCCGTCATACCTATAAAAATTAGAGCCACCAAAGCGAAGAAGAAAGCCGAAGAAAGAATACAAACTGAGAGACAGCGCGAAGAGCAATTTGAGCAAGCGTTTCAATCTTCTGCATCATCCCTTTATACAGATGAGATTACACATATTTCTATCAGCGGTGCACGCGAGCATAATCTCAAAGGTGTTTCCGTTAGCATACCACGGGATAAATTAGTTGTCATCACAGGACTGTCCGGCTCGGGTAAATCATCATTGGCATTCGATACCTTGTATGCCGAAGGACAGCGGCGTTATGTGGAATGTCTCTCGCCCTATGCACGACAGTTTTTGGGTATGATGAAAAAGCCGGATGTTGATGTTGTCGAGGGCATTTCCCCTGCAATTTCCATTGAGCAAAAATCAGTAAGCCAGAGTCCGCGTTCAACCGTTGGCACTGTGACGGAAGTATATGATTATCTGCGGCTGCTCTATGCTAAAATCGGTGTGCAGTATTGTGTGAATTGTAACATCCCCGTTCAATCGCAATCAATTGATCAGATTGTTGATACTATTCTTGGTTATGGTACAGGCGCAAGAATTCAGGTCTTGGCTCCATTGGTGCGCGGCAGGAAAGGACATTATAGAGAGTTGTTTGAAACGCTACAGAAGCAGGGCTATACCCGTGTTCGTGTAGATGGTGATGTGGTAGAGATTACCGCTGGAATGATGGTGGATAGATATAAAGTTCACAACATCGAATTAGTGGTGGATAGGATTATTCTTGATACAGAGCAGCGAAGCCGTGTTGCCCAGAGTGCCGAACTTGCACTAAAGATTGGTGAGGACAGGATGATTGCTCTCCGCGAGGTTGGTGAGCAATGGGTTGAGCAACTGTTCAGCACATCGTATTCTTGTCCGAATTGTAATGAATCTTACGAGCCGCTTGCGCCGAATATGTTTTCATTCAATTCACCGTTTGGTGCATGTCAGAATTGTCAGGGCTTAGGCGAGATGCGTGATTTCGACATGCAGTTGGTCGTTCCCGACCCAACAATTTCCCTTGCTCGCGGTGCAATATCACTCTTAGGTAAAGAGCGCGAAACGTGGCTGTGGGAGCAGATACGTGCAATGTGCAAGCAAGAGGACATTGATATGAACGCACCGTTCTCCTCTCTTTCCAAAGAGCATGTGAATCTGATTTATTATGGCGGAAAAAAAGTTAAGGTAAATGTTGAGATTCGTAGCGATTTAGGTGTGAACTATAATGTCAATGCCAAGTTTCCCGGTGTCCTCAACACTTTCCGGCAACAGTATGAATCAACATCGTCATCCAAAATCCGCGACTGGTTGGAGACATTTATGGGCGAAGTCAAATGTCCGGAATGCAACGGCGGTCGGCTCAAACAACAATCATTGTTTGTCCGTGTGCATGGTCGCAGTATCGAAGAAGCAACGAATGTAGATATTCCCGAAGCGGTCGCCGCTTTCCAAAAATTGCGGACAGAACTTAGTGAACGTGAGTATAAAATTGCGAATCTGATTGTGAAGGAGATTGTCTCACGGCTCTCATTTTTGGAAAATGTCGGGTTGAGCTATCTGTCGCTTAATCGCTCTGCGAGAACATTGAGCGGCGGTGAATCGCAACGTATCCGTCTTGCATCACAAATTGGCTCTCAGCTAGTCGGAGTTATGTATGTCCTCGATGAGCCGAGCATCGGTCTGCACCAACATGATAATTCCAAACTTATTTCTTCACTGAAACAGTTGCGCGATTTGGGAAACACAATCATTGTCGTTGAACATGACCGTGAAATGATTGAAGAAGCCGATGTCAATCAGATAATCGGCTTCTTCAATCATTTCACAATCATGGTCGTTGAACATGACCGTGAAATGATTGAAGAAGCCGA
>JAEUSO010000336.1 GCA_016788605.1 Candidatus Kapaibacterium sp.
CTGAAGAGGGTCTAAGAAACCTTCTCCATTAGCGCAAATTGTCCATGTTTGACCATCATCCTTTGAGATAAACGGATTATTTGAATTTTTAAAGAAGTAACTCCTTTCGAATGGGCTTAGAATTATCCACCCATTCTTGAGACAAACAAAGTCCGTCACCGCTTTGTATTCGGTTACGGCAAAAGCAGCGACACTATACTTTTCAGTACTCTTAGGTGATGTTGTACAAAAAGTCCACACTCCGCCATTATTCGTCGAACGGAACACACCGTCCAACGTTCCCACGAGAATAGTACCTTTCGGGGTGCGTTCCATTGTCAGTATGTTATGGCATCGAAGCCCGTTCACGCGACGCTGCCATGTTGCGCCGCTATCGTCCGAGACAAACACACCCGCCCCTGTTCCGGCAACAAATGTCTTGGGATTCTTCGCATCAGGTAAGAGCAATGCCAGTACCGATGGCTCGTTCAGTCCCTCTAAACCCTCATTCCATGTTATGCCGCTGTTTGTCGAATAATATGGTCCGCCGCCGCGTGTGCCGCAAAAAATCCGCCCGTTATCCGCCTTGAAGACGGTGGTGATACTCAAGTTGCCCAATCCTGTATTGAACCTGTACTGTCCGCCGCCGCCGCAGCCGATGCGAGTGCATGTTTTGATGATTCCGCAGTCGTGTGCGCCATAGAGTATCGAATCCCCGTTCTGCAAAAAGATCACACCCGGATGCCTGTCTTCGATTTCCATCGTGTCCCACGGTCGCCACACATAATGCGTTGAATAAAACCGTGTTATCGGGGTTATCGCCCAATGCTGCCTGCCCAAGTTCGAGCTTGAATCCTTGACGGTTATGTGGATACCATCTTCGACATATCCCTCATTGCCAAATAGAACATTGATACTTGATTTGGGATCGAACACACGGTTGCGGCAGTAATACTGCGGGGGAATCACTCCGCCCGTGTCCTGATTCACGCTTACATACGCCCACGTTAAGCCCAAGTCCTTCGAGTACAACGCCGTTGTGCCAAAGGTTACTTCCCAGTTGTTCTTCCATGAGTAACAGAGTATCGGATACCCCTGACGCATCTGCTCCTTTATCTTCTGCCCGATTTCATGCCACGTCTTGCCCGTGTCTATCGAGCGGAACATCTGTCCGTACGTGCTTGCCACGATGATACCGAGTGTATCCATGAAAAAGCGGCGCACACGGGTTCTTCCCATTGCTGGCGCATCCACCCGCTGCCATGTGCGAGCCGAGTCGGTGCTGGCAAAGATGCCGTCGTTCGCACCAACGAAGAGTTTCCCGCTTGCATGGGCTGACAAACTGAACATTGTTTCCTTGCCGTAGGGAAGCCCTGCCGCCGATTGCCTCCACGACGAGCCGCCGTCGCTGCTGCGATAGAGCGTTTGCTGGGTGAGCATGAACATATCACCGCCGCGCTGCTGGGCGAACTCCACAACATGCGCCCCGCTCAGCCCTTGCCTGCCAAGCGGCTTCCACTTTATCTCGGGCTTTTGGGCATGAAGCCCGCAGATGCTTATGATTGAAAAAAGGGCTGCGAACAGGGCAGCGGGTCGGATGAAAGCAGCGATGGTTTTCATACGTGTGTGATGTGAATGATGAATAGTCAGGAATGCCTGATTTGCCGCCCGCAACATAGCATATTTCATGGACGTTGCAAGGGGGAAATCAGAGTTTATTTTCGGAAATGTGCAACACGTGGCTGCAACACACCAATCCTCAAAAGCATACTTCGGAGTCGAAGTATAGTCGGTGAGTTCGTAGTGCTTGCTGCCTATTCTATAACAAAGCTATCGTTTATTAGCTTTTATACAATCAATCATTTCACTATTCTCATAACTATGTGACCTTAGACTATCCTTTCGTGGATTTACGACCATATGATTAATGCGTGTGTATATAATTCTAAAGCTAAAACTGGTAGGGATTGGTTCATACTTTCTCTTGCGAAGGTATGATAAACCTTTATGCTTAAATTCCTGATACCATACTTGTATATGTTTCTGCAATAAATTATAGTCCGACGAATGTGACATACGCAAACTTTCAATACAGCCATCTTCATGATAGCGTAATGCAGTTTCAATTACATCATATACAGCAGAATCATTAATTGTACAATACAATACGATAAACTCCCCTTCCCTTAATTTGCACTCTTTACCTGTGTTGTACAATAACCATATCCAATACAATGCTTTGATCTTCAATGTTGCATACTCACCTTCACTTATTCGAAAATGTCCACAGCTAGGATACTTGTACACAAAAGAACTTCTCAATACTGATGTATTATAGTTAAATGAAGAATACCAATAGTTAATCTTTAGGGTAGTATCGATATTATTGCTAATAAAATATGCTACAAGTTTTTGTAATAATACCCTTGTACTGGTCATATTATGGGCTTCTTGAAAGCTGTAAGACAAGAGATACTTTTCTATACTTATGCTATCTGATACAATTGTACATGAAGCAAAACTCGAACTGGCACATAAATTCAGAATGAGTATGAAGAAAACTAAATTCCACATTGATTGATTAGCGATTAATGTTGTACAATTGATTATGGTTTATCAAGAACAGCATCCCGTATTGATTCAAATGTCTCAGCCGGAACAGTATTCACACCAACAGTACCAAGATATTGTAGGTTTGTCCCTGTCTCAACAACACCGCTACTAATCCTGACTTGATTCGGTGACAGTGGACCTTCAAAATCTTCTGATAATACTTCTATATTCTGCGTAGTACGCCGCATAAGAGCATACCTTGTGTTTCTGGAATGATAACGTTCTGTTCCAGGTTTAATTAGTTCGATGTTTGCTTCGATGCCTCCTTTGGAATTTGCATATACTATATTGGAATATATATTTCCTACGATAGACTCCATATGGACGGCTTGACCTTTGGGTACAGTAACTTTTTTACCACTATTTCCAACTGTAAATTCACCATCACTGAAGTATATACCAATATCCCCATGTTGAGCACTACCACTGACATCAGCGAATCCTTCTTCTTCAATTATTTTTTGTGAAATATTTTCAATTGATATAACGAAGTTCTGTGAACACATTGCGTTTCCGACACAATTATATTCAGTAATAACAGTAGGCAGACCAGCCATTGCCCTCGCATTATCTACTAATGTTTCTGTTACCTTGCCGTTTACATCGGTCGTAACTTCATATACACGCGCATATATTGTTTCAGACGTAACCTTGAATACGGGGACTTTAGTACCCTTGTTTGTCAGAATAAATCCTTCCTCACCTTTAAGATAGAAATCGTATTTCTCTTTCTTATCTTT
>JAEUSO010000337.1 GCA_016788605.1 Candidatus Kapaibacterium sp.
TCTTTACCTGTCTTTTTTGTTTGAATCTGGCGTAATGCAGGTAAGTTGGTAGATGATGTTACACCGGCTATTGTAGCAGCTCCGGCATTATCAACGATTATTGCATTACCAAAATCATCTTGGTCGCCACCAGCATATGTACTTAGAATAACCAAAGAACCAAGATCATTAAACTTAGCAATAAACGCATCGCTGAATGCTCCGGATCCAATCTGATTCAACCTACTTTGTGCTGGATTAGGACGGTTTGATGGTGGAAAACCTACTTGATCCACTGGGAAGAGAGGGATGTCGGATGAGCGTGTTTCACCAGTTATGAGCATTGAGTTATCGTTTGTACTCGATGCAGCAATATCAAGAACCCGGTCACGTAGTCCACCGCCATAGTATGTTGAATAGACAATTGTTCCACCTGCTGGAGAAATTGCAGTAACAAAACCATCGCCTTGATTCTGATATGTTGTGCGGTATGATCCAACTTTGGTAGTGAAGTTATTAGAGTTCGTCTCACCTGCAAAGTAAATAGTCCCGGCACCATCAACTGTCAGCGCATAGGCGCGGTCATCTGAACTTCCGCCAAAGAATGTGGAGAAATCAAGTTTATCGCCGGTGTTTGCCATTTTAAATACAAAGGCATCGGTCATTCCTTTGGTTGCTTGTGCAACAACACCGGACGTAGTTGGGAAATCGGAGGAATTTGTTTCGCCGCAAACGATGATTGGCGTTTTAATGTCTTTTCCTATTACAACATCCCATGCTCGATCGGTAGCAGTACCACCGAAGTATGAGATAAAGACAGCGGTTGCAAGATTTGGCTTGAAGCGAGCCACGAATACATCTTCAAGTGAAGAAACCTGTACTGAATATGCACCTGTAGTTTTTGGGAAATTCACCGGCGTTGTTGTACCAACTGCTACAATATCACCAGACGGTGGATGCACAGTAATACTGTTCACAGCGTCGTTCTCGTCTCCACCAATAAACGTTGAATATACAATCGGGTCAATTACCAATGGTTTGGTTTTATCATACGTTCCAACTGCAAATGAAATGATATTATTTTTAGCAGTGAATGAGCATGCCACTTGTTGCTGCTTACCCGCTATCATTTGGTATGCATAGACGTTAGCATGGCGAAGATCACCACACGAAGTGGCGATTACAAGCGAACCATCTGAATCAACTCGAACATTATCCGATCCACGTAACTTCATTGAAATTGCCTTGGCATCTGCGCCCGGATTTACGTGAAAATCATAGCGTGGTGTTCTGTTCGGATTGGTCATGACCATCGAAATACCCGGATAAACATCTGCAAAACGGACAGTTGAAACTTGAGGGATATTGACAGCGGAGCTTGCCGAATTACCATTCATGAAATAGTTTAGCGTTGTTCCTGTCGGTTGCTCCGAAATTGCAGATACTAATGACGCTCCTTGCAATTCCAAGGCAACAACATGATGCTGTTCCACCATTTCATCTTTTATCTCGTCGCGGATTGCAGTGAATTTACTTGGTTGTGCAATCTTACGTCCCGTGCTTACCTGCTTGCCACGCATATCATAGACCAGACCGGATGTCGTAACCCACATCGTCATGTTCTGTCCGGCATACCTGAATAGGACGTTTGCATCCCACTGTCCTTTGTTTTCAACATATCCCGATGAAGCACGCGCGAGATTCGGTTGTTGAGCATAAATCGCACATAATGGCAACAGAGCCATCAGCATTACTGCGAAGGTATAAAAATGTCTTTTCATAAGTCAGCTACATTTGTGAATAATACTAATTTTCATGTCCCCATGTGGCAACGTTACTTACTTGACAACGCAGTAACCCCTGTTGCCGTTCGTTCGATTCCATACATCACTATATCATCGCATAACAAATATATTTATTTGTCAGCAAAGCACTTACAGAAAAAACGGCTTGCTACTTTTTCAAATAACAAGCCGTCGCAATTACTGTTCGGGAAAGTGTTTAGAGCGACAAGGTGCTTTCGTTCATCGCTTCCATATTTTGTACAATAGCTTTCAGGCACGATGTGCCGAGTGCGCCGTCAATTACACGGTGATCGTAGGTAATCGAAACGTACATCATGTGACGGATCATAATTACATCCTCGCCATTGATTTCGCGTACAACTGGCTTTTTGGTCACTGCATACACCCCGATAATGGCAGTTTGCGGCTGGTTGATGACCGGTGTGCCGAACAAACTTCCCCACGGACCCATATTGGTGAGCGAAATCGTTCCGCCTTGTATCTCATCAGGGCTGAGTTTCTTATTTCGGGCGCGGTTCGCCAAGTCATTGATTTGATGAGCAACACCGGTAGTGTTGAGCATTTGCGATTGTTTAATCACAGGTACAATCAAATTGCCATCCGGCAGAAGCGTTGCAAAACTGAGATTGACATTCTTGTGACGGATGATATTTGTCCCATCAATACTGACATTGATAAGCGGGTATTGCTTTACTGCATCAATAATTGCTTTGCAGAAAAATGGTGTAAGCGTAAGTTTTATACCCTCACGTTTTTCAAATTCACCTTTATATTTCTCGCGCAGTTTTACGATTGCCGTCACATCCGCCTCGGCAACACTTGTTACGTGCGGCGAGGTTTGTTTCGAGCGGACCATGTGGTCGGCAATCAATGTGCGGACGCGATCCATAGGAATCACTTCAACATCAGCTCCCCATTGTTTCGGTGCGGCTGGTGCTGCGGGCTGAAGGATAACAGGTTGTGGCAGAGTTTGAACAACTGGAGCAGTAACAGGTTGAGCTACCGGTGCAGGTACTGCAGGAATTGGCAAACGCTGGGAGACAAATCGCAGTATGTCATTTTTAGTGACACGACCCTCAAGTCCTGTTCCGGCAAGTGTTGCAAGCTCATTCACACCGATGCCTTCTTTCTCGGCAATAGCACGAACCAACGGCGAGAAGAAACGACCGTTCACGGTACGCGGAATTGAACCGTTATGTCCACTGGCAGACAGTTCAATAACCGATGCGGAGGCAACTGGAGCAGGTGCAATTGGCACAACAGGTGCGGGTGCATGGGCGGCTGCAGGAGCGGGTGTTGCAGGTGCCGGACTCGCTACTTGGGCAACCGAACCGGCAGCACCGATTCGTGCAATTACATTACCGACTTCGATTGTATCGCCTTCGTTTGCAAGACGCTCAATCATGACGCCGGCTACACCTACCGTCCGGAAGACCTGCGCTGGATGGACGGCGCCATCGACGCGGTGCGCACGGTCAACGCCATGGGCTTCGCGGCGCTGGTCGCGACCAACCAGTCCGGCGTCGGCCGGGGCT
>JAEUSO010000338.1 GCA_016788605.1 Candidatus Kapaibacterium sp.
ATTACTTCATGGACGGATACTAAAATTGAATGTGTTGTTCCGGATTACTACGATGGACGAGAAAACGTATATCTGTTTAAGTCGGGAGTTAACGACTACCGATACGATGGTACTACTTACTGGCGCACATTACCTTCCGGAATAGTAAAACTATTAGGGCGTGCTACTGCACAAGACTATGGGCGAATATGGTGCGAAGGAGACTTTACTCTGACTTTTTATGATGATAAAGGCAAAGTTACCGGTACAAGCCAATATTCCTCCACCTTTGAAGAATATCTTTCCACATCAAGTCCAACGAATGTAATCTTTAAAGTAACCGGGCGGTCGTTCCAGTCAGCATTTAGTTACTCAAGCAATACCAACGACCGCGTAGAATGTAACGGCACTGTTTCAGCCGATGGTAAAACCCTGGAAACCGTAACAGTTACAAGAAGTATCAACGGTAACATAATTAAACGAATCAGTTTTGCCAATGTACCAGTGAGTTCATATAACCGGTATAGTGATTCTTTTAATTGGACATTTGCAGTGAACTCCAATGCGACTGCATACATTACTGATTTGTACGCTGCTACTTATTCCAACAATGGTAAGCTACAAAATGATACGAAATTGAAGAACGGTAAAAAAGTCGAATTTCGGCTACAATGCAAGTATAAATAGTAACAGATTGACCTTAGGGTCATGTATTCTCATTAAGGAGATTGGTATGAACACGCATATAATTGTTGTATTCTTTCGAATATCCATCTACGTGATTGTGATATTCTCATTGATTGGCTGTCCGGATAAGGATAGCCCGGTAACACCAAACGGAGATGGGGATGCGATGGAGTTCACAGGATTGGTACGTTATCCTGTATCATCAGTAACCGACGTTATTATTCGTGATACGGTGCACGGGCTTCAACTTAAGGTTGTTGGTGGCGGGAACGGTGAGATTAGTATTGAGAAAGCATCAAAGGTTGCGTATCCTGCACCGGATACTATGCCCGTATTCAGAATCGGCAATCCGCAGAACATGCGACTCCAGTTATTGGTTTCGCACAAGAGCGGCGAAACATCGTCGGTTGTTGTATGTGCCGAACCGTTCGGCAGTACGTACGAATCCACATCACGCACGAAAGAATGGCTTGGGATACCGCGTACCGATACAACATCAAACCCTGCTGCCTATGACCTGTCTGTTCCTACGTCGAGAATAGCATCAAAAGGCAATACCCTGCAATTTGTCCCGATACTTATTATAGGTGTGGTCACTTATGCTAAACTGACGGAACGGGCGATATACTTAAACAAGTGTATTGAGTTAATTCGTAGTAATGTACAGACAATCATTGACCCGATTGCATCTCCGTATAAGGAGGATGCAATCAAGGAAATTAACGGACGATTGATGCCCAAAGCGGATCTGGCGATAATTTCCGGTGTCTCATATTACAATCCGTTTTATTCACCGATGGGGTTATATGTTAATCCCCATTTCTGTTTTGTCTATAAAAAATCTGAGCGTGCACTAAAGTCAACTGTTGCCCATGAAACAGGTCACTACATAAGCCATGTGCTCTTGGGCGACGAGAAGATGAAGACAATTCAGGCAAATGCTATTCGCAATCATGATATAGGCGATGTGCATCCTAATCGGGTTCTTACCGAGGAATACTCACAATTTGCCGACCTTACAGCGAATGGAACTATAAAAGAAATACCTCTAGCAGATCTATACACGAATATTCGAGGACGACATTCGCCAACAACAGTTGACTTTGTTACAAAAGAAGGGTATGTCACGATGTTACTCGGTTGGCTGCATAGCAGTTCAGGTATTATTGACAACTTACCAGATGGAAGTAATACTGCCGGAGAAGACAAAGACCTTATACCGAGTTTGCAAAGCAGTTATGGGGAACTGTGGACGATGCTTGCAAAACATAAACCGCTCACAGCAGATGATCTGTATAATGCCTTCAAAGCTACCTATACACCGGACCAAATGAAGATTGTTCATACAATCATGCAGCGAACAGGATGGACATACACCTTGCAGGGCACACTTACATGGACCACGGGCGAGCCGGTAAAAAATGTGGTTGTTCAACCAATCATCAAGATCGGTTCAGCGGTGTACACTGCAAAAGAGGATACAACAGATGAGAATGGAAAATTTACATTGCCACGTGGATTTCCGGTTGCTGATGTGCAATTACGTATCAAACTTTCACAGAAAACGATATTGCCTGACCTTGATACTATCATACCACTAACCGCATTTACGCCGGCAAGAAAAACCAATGAACCTTTGAACCTTGGGTCAATCGCAATCACGCCACCGGTCATTCCTCCGGTGTTCGGTCGGTGGGAAGTGGGGACTATTATTACGCAAACACCATCGTGTACGCCATGCGGTGCAGCCAATGAGTCGTTCCCACTTTCTCTCGGCGGAAAGTATTATCTGAATGTTGACGGGCAGGGCTATGCTGTGTTTGCCGGCGGCAATAGTAATATCGTTGACTATGAAAGTGCCGAGATTAGCGGCTCAATCACCGTCAATCCCGACTACCGTTACCTTAATGATTCGCGCTATCTCATTAATCTTAGTTATACATACCGTAGGGATTATGCGAATGCTGTGCTTAAAGTTGCCGGAGCCATTACAAGCTCGAAATCATCTCAACCCCGTTACCGTGGCTCGTTGCAGTTCACGGTATGGGAAGATCAACGGAAGCTAAAAGAGGTCTGTAATTGTACAGAAAATGTGGATGCTTTCAGCGCGGTGGGTAAACTACGGTAACCATCATCGTATCTGTGGCATTCATTGGTTGCTTTGATATGGTTGTTCATTCTTGCAGCGGCAAGCGGCATTTATCTCTTTCCCATGAAAGCAAATGCCAACGAACTGCCGTAGTTTTGCAGGAGTCCGTACAACACGGACCACGCACACAACCAATCCCCTAGATGAAAACCAAACCAATCGTTGATTCGCTGAACGCACTGCCCTCTGTCCATATTGTTACGCTCGGTTGCTCGAAGAACACTGTGGATTCCGAGACCCTTGCCGGACACCTGCGCGCCAATTCGCTGACCTTTGCGCCAACCGCCGAAGAAGCCGACGCGGTTGTTATCAATACCTGCGGCTTTATTGATGCAGCCAAAGAAGAAAGCGTGAACACCATTCTGGAAGCGGCGGAATTGAAAAAGAACGGCTCGCTGAAAACGCTGATTGTTGCGGGCTGCCTGAGCGAGCGGTACGGCGGCGAACTGCAAAAGGAAATCCCCGAAGTGGATCATTT
>JAEUSO010000339.1 GCA_016788605.1 Candidatus Kapaibacterium sp.
AGTTTTCCGATATTTTTTGGCAGGGATGTGATCTTGTTATTACTCAAAACCAATAGCTCCAAGGACGTACATTGACATAGTTCTTCGGGGATGGAAGTGAGCGCATTATTGCTTAGTGTCAGTATTTTCAGTCCCTTGGACTTTTGGATTGCAGCGGGAATTACGCTGATAGCATTAAAGTCGAGATTGAGAGTTTTCAGTTTTTTTGCACTGAAAATCTGATCAGGTATCTGTGTAATCTTGTTGTCCGAAGCCAAAAACAGTTCGAGATTTGGCAGTGTGCCAAGTACATCCGGTATCAGTGTAAGCAAATTTTTATCGACTTCAAGAATCTTCAGCTTTGTACACTTGCCGATTGACGGATGGATTTGCGATATTTGGTTATTCGTTAGATCAATTCGCTCTATCGCACTAAGTGTGGCAATCTCTGACGGAATAGCTGGGATGTGGTTTGACTCGGCATCAATCTCGCGCAACGAGCGGAGTGTGTAAAATTCATCCGGCATGGATGAGAACGCATTACCCCGCAGAATGATTACTTCGAGATTCTGTAGCTGACCTATACTTTGCGGTAACAACCGAAGTTTATTCTTTTGCACGTTCAGATACCGGAGATTTGTTAAGAGTCCGATACTATCGGAAAGCTCCGTTATCCCACGCTCCCGAAGATTAAGTACAGCGGCGGTTTCCTTCTGTTGAAGCGCATCATGCAGATATGTGTACACCGGCTTTTTGCGTAAGTCCGGGTTGTGGATGTATTGGTGCTGTGCAGCGGCAGAAATGACGAAGAGTATCACAGTCAGGACGGACATCAGTATGGTATTCATTGGGGAGTTATATAGTATGACAACAACGAGGTTGCACCGGTGAAGGTGCAACCTCGCACATAATAATGTTAGGAGTTAGTGCTTTACTATTGTTTTGTAATACACTTTATCGTTGATAATCGCTTGCAGGATATACACTCCCGTTGAAAGTGTTGCAGGTGTTTGCAGCGTCACAGTTTGCTGCTGATCAATGGTTTCGTTTGTCATGAGTTCAGAGCAGAGAATACCTGCATTTGTATAAAGTCGCATTGTCACAGTTGATGCAGCGGGTAATGTGCATGCAACTATCAACTTATCCTTAAACGGGTTAGGCATGACATTCATACCTGCATCCGATAATCCAGTTTCATTGCCGACAGAGGTTATAGACGCACCCCAAATATCTATTGCATCAGCAGCACTGCATCCTTCGTTCGTTGTAGCGGTAACACGGTATATGCCGGGTTTACGAACAGTGATTGTACGTGTCGTTTCGCCGCTACTCCACCTATACTCGCGGAAGCCGGCACCGGCATCAAGCGTAATCGAACATTCGTTACATAGGATGGTGTCACGACCTAATTCAATAGCCGGAACTTTCAGTACGGCAATCGAAACTGTATCGTATGACTGACAGTTGTGTTTATCAAGGACACGAACCCAGTACTGACCGGCTTGACCAACACGCAAGGTTTTACCAAGAGAGCCGTCGCTCCACATGTACGATGAGAATGAATTACCCGGATTAAGTACAATATCAGAACCTTGGCAAAGAGTGATGTCAGACCCTAAGAATGCGGATTGTGCGCGGGTTATTACCACTGTGTCGCGTCCTTCGCAGACATTCAAGGAATGTGAAACAGCAACACTGTACATCCCCGGTTCGAGTACTGTAATTGTTGGTGTTGCAGCACCGGTATTCCATTGATAACGGCTGAACCCTGCGCCTGCATTCAAGACCACAGCTGTACCTTTACACAACTCTTGTTCCCCGGAAATTTTTGCAACCGGAGCAGGTATGAAACGGATAAAAGCAGTATCCCTGTTGGCACATCCACTCTGATTTACGACTGTCAGATGATATACACCTGACTCCACAACATCACGGAAAAAGTTTGTTGAGCCGTCATCCCACGTAAAGCGTTGGGCATTAGCACCAGTATAGGACAGGCGGACTGTTTCTCCAGAGCATACGGTTCGGTCGGGACCGATGGATATAGTCGGTAAGTCGGTAAAAGTGACATTGATTGTATCGCGGATGGTCTTGCCATTGTTGCAGTATCCAGTCAGGATATATCTGCCCGACGATGTAACTGAAAGAACAGAGTCGGTGCTACCGTTACTCCATTCATTTTGTACCTGCGGATTGCTGTAGCGTAACGATACCGGTGTTCCGCGACAGACAGTTATATCATTGCCAAGATTCATAACAGGGGTTGTTGCATTCACACCCAAATCCTCTTTGCGACCAAACACAACTGTCACAGATTGATTCATGACAACCGAGCGACCGCTTGCATCAGTTTGCGCGAGCGTGTTTGTACCCGACGCATTTTGCAATGAGAAAAACCCATACCTGAAATCTGGCGTGAAATGCAAACCGCACGGTTCTGATCCGGCAACCGTTGTTGCAAATAGTTCTACACGAGGATTGGTATTTGTATGACCGCGACGAATAACCCAGATATGGTCGCGCCCGCCGTCTTGGAACGCCCATAAGTTACCCTCGCCGTCGAAACACAAATTGTCAATACCGGTTTGGAACGGCTCATTAATAACTCCGGCTGTTGTGTTAATCGGATATGTCATGTTACGCACATATTGCTCGATGCCGCTTACAGTCATTCCATTATCACGGAATCGCCAGATGTCGCCTCTCCCCTTCTCTGTAAAGTAAATCATACTATCGAGTCCAATCTCAGCGTCTTCGATACCACCCCATCGTGTGCCACCAACAGCGGCAGCTAACGTACCTGTATTATTTCTATCTGCGATAGTAGTATTCGGCACAACAACCCATGTACCTGTTGTTGCAGTGGCAGAATCGCGGCGCAGCGCATAGAGGATACCTGTTTCAAGCCGTCCCTTTTGTGGCGACACATGTTTGTACAAACAGCCAGTTCCGCCATCTTCGCCTTGATAGATAGTAACGGAATCTCTGGAAACTGCGATATTCTCGTGCGAAATACGCCCCATTGACCACAGTTTATCAGGGCGACCGTCGTTGTCATAATCACGGATACGGCGTGTGCGGGGATCAAACTCTACTTGCCAACCCACATCCTGATACCCATCACCATTAGCATCACCTGTGTTCAGTGTTTCTTCGGATGTAATGACAGTACCCCACGGAGTAATGCCGCCCGAGCAATTACGTACTGTACCGGCAACTGGCGAGAAATCTACCGGTTCGATACCATTCACCTGCCACAACATTGTAGAAGGATTAAACTGCACATCAAGTACCGATACACCGCCCGG
>JAEUSO010000033.1:0-15359 GCA_016788605.1 Candidatus Kapaibacterium sp.
CGAGGCAACGGGACGCGAATGGAAAACACCAGTCACCAAAGCGCAACTTGCAAAGCAACCTGAGCTTGCCGAGAAATTGGTTAGTGTGGAGCAAGTGAATAAGGAACTTGCCAAACGGGGCGAGGAGATGAAAGCAGAAGCGGCATCCAAAACCAAAGCCGTACCGAAACCAACTGCAAAACCGGTGAAGCAAGCTGCGGCGGTTGCAGAGAAGAAGGTTGCCTACAAAAGCACCGCTGCAAAGACAGCACCGAAGAAAGCTACAACCAAGAAATCATCAAACTAAGTATTCACTCGAAAGGCGGGAGGGATTGCGCCCCTTCCGCCCTTCATTTTTCGGAGACCTGTTGTGAAGATATCCAAGTACAAATCTACGAAGTACTGGGCGGTTTGGAACGGCGACGACCTTATCTGCCTGACGGTGTACAAGAAAGGAGCGGAGCGTGTTCGGGAATTGCTCGACATGAAGCTCCCGCCCGGTGCGGTGAACCACCTGACGTGTCCGCTGCTGAGTCGCTGCATCAAAGCCAAACCCCTTAACTCACTGAACTAAACACAAGCCCGCCCTAAAAAGCGGGCTTTTTTTATTTTACCTATGAACCATCAACTGAATGAAATCATCAAGCTGCTGAACCGTGACCAGAGCCACAGTCCGTCGCATCTCTTCCGCGACCTCTGCCGGATGTCAGCCATATCAATACATCAGTCCGTCGCTTTCGTGGAACAGAGCGAACAGGAATACCTGCAAAGGATACGTGCATACGACGCTCGCACTGCCAACCTCTTTCCCGAAATGTTTGCGCTCATCGTGGACGCTCTCGAAACCAATCCCGAACAGGACTTCCTTGGCGACGTGTTCGAGGCGGGCAACATGGGCAACGCCCGGTCCGGTCAGTTCTTCACGCCCTATCCTATCAGCCGATTCATGGCTAGCATCACCATGGGCGACATCCACGCACAGCTCCAACACAAACCCTACATCACTATTGGCGAACCGGCTTGCGGAGCGGGCGGGATGCTGATAGCCGCACGGAATGAAGCGGTGGCGCAGAAGGTGAATCTGAATACACAGGTTTGGATGGCTGCCACCGACATTGACCGCCTGTGTGCTGACATGACCTACATCCAAATCTCGCTGTTGGGTGTGGCGGGTGTGGTGTTTTGGGGCAACAGCTTAGCGGTGCAAGTGTGGGATACCATGGTAACACCCGTTCATAAACTTTTCGCGTGGGATATGCGACGCACACGCCCATGCAGCGAACCGGAGCAGCACGAAGAAACCACCCCCGAAACCATGCAAGAAACATTCGAGGCGTTGGCAAATGCGAAGGGTCAGTATCAGATGTTCGGGTGAGATAAAGAGTAGCCCAGCCACTATGGTTTCATTTTATTATGTTTGTTCAAGCATCCCCACATACATAGACGTAACTTAGAAAAGCATGAAAAAACCATGTGTGTTCATCTCATATTGCTGGACATCACCAACTCACGAAGAATGGGTAATAAATTTAGCTGAACGTTTAACAAACGATGGTGTGTATGTCCGTTTTGACAAATGGGATTTGAAAGAAGGTCAAGACAAACATTTTTTCATGGAGTCAATGGTAACGTCAAGTGATGTAGATAAAGTGTTACTTATACTCGATGAAAAATACACCGAGAAAGCAAACCAACGTAAAGGCGGCGTTGGGACAGAAACGCAGATAATTAGTTCTGAGATTTATGACAATGCTTCGCAAGAGAAGTTTATTCCTATAGCCACAGAAAAAGATGGTAATAGCAATCCATTTTTACCAACATTCTTGAAAAATAGGATTTACATCGATTTTTCAGAGACGAGCAGTTTTGAAGATAGCTACGAAAAGTTGATCAGAAATCTATACAAGCGTCCGGCACATACTAGACCTCAAATAGGCAAAGCACCAGAATATCTGTTCAATGAATCCCTAAATACTTTCAAAACCACACAAATGGTTAGAAACTTTGATAGTGATACAACCAAATCCCCTCAAAAAGTCAACTCAATAATTGTAGAGTTTTTAGATAACTTTTTTGAGGAGTTAGCTAACCATCAAACCGTAATACCTGATGATGTTAGCAGTATCGACATGGGGAGAATCATACATGAAAATATAATTGCGTACGCACCGCTAAGAGATAACTACATTACATTTACGGATAAACTACTACGTTCAGATCTCCCGTTTGATGTTCATATCTACATTAGATTCTTTGAGAAACTGCCGCTACTATTAAATCCATTAGATAACGTCGGAGTTTGGAAAACTGACCAGTTCGACAATTTTAAGTTTATCACGCACGAAATTTTTCTTTACACAATAGCAACTGGGCTTAAATACGAGAAGTATCATTTTATTGAAGAACTGCTATACTCAAGTTATTTTTTTCAAAGAAAATATGACAATATGGATAAACCGGAAAGATTCAATTCCTTGTATAACTATGTGGACATTATCAATCATTATTATAATTATACATTTTCTAAGAATTTGATATGCCCAATGGCAGAGATTATACTGGAACGTATCCACAAAGGGTATACCAAAGATAATCTAATTGATTCAGATCTACTCTGCCATTATGTTGCAACTTTAGAGGAATTAAGATGGTTTCCTATTACATACATTTACAAGCAAAAACGTCACATTGAATTGTTTAAGCGTTTAGTATCAAAGAGACACTTTGAATCAGTTAAATGCCTTTTTGGGGTTAATACGAAAGAAGAATTAAGTAGCAAACTAATCTCCCTCAAGAATAGAACCAGTGATTCTGAAAGAATTGGATTTCGTAGTGCTTCTGAAAGCGTATTACCACTTTACAAACTAATTGATATAGGAAGTGTTGGAAGTGTAAGGTAAAACTACACCATAGTACTACTCTTGCAACTTGTTTCACATACTAAAGCTCTAATTGGTACTTGAAATGCTCTCATAATATCGTCCATCCGATAAACGATTTCATCCCTTCCCCGCACCTACCTTCTCCTCGATGAACTTATCAAGGGTTGTGGCGCGCATGCGGGTGCGGTAATGTTTCTTGTAGGTTGTCAGCGAGTGACCTGCGATGTCGGCGACAACATGAGCAGGTAATTGCAGTTCATGCTCGAAGTGGTGTTCGGCTGTGGCGCGGAGCTTGTGCAACGTGCGCTTGCGCCCTTTCACTTCGCGCGGAACGTTCTTCATGTCACACGCATCGTTGAACCACTTGCGTAGTTTATCCGACGAGATATTGAAGATGCGATCACCGGTTGCAAAGTCCATTGCCTCGCGCAGCAGTTCGCGCACTTCGGGGAAATGCTTGGTGGGGAACTCCCTGTAGTAATCGCCTTTGCCGTGTATCAAAAAGTGGTTCGGGTGAACGTCGCTCTTCTTCAACTTCAACGCTTCATTCACACGCATTCCCGTCAGGTGCAGCAGCTTCACAGCGCGTCCCCATTGCCGCTTTCGCTTGGTGGTGTTCTCGTGGTCGGTGTAATGCGAAGGCACGGGTTCGTTGAAATACTCCATGATGCGGCGCACTTCGTCGTCGGTGAATATCTCCGGTTCGTGGGTGACGATTTTCGGACGCTCGAAGAGGGCACACGGATTACGGCTGACGCATCCGCGGGCTACACCGTATTCCATCAGTCGTCCGGCGGCTTGCAGCATCTTTGCATAGTATGCCGGACCGAGCGTGTGGTCGCTCACTCTGCGGAGCATGGCAGGGTAGAGCGTGTCGTATTCAAGCAGGCAATCTTCGGGAAACCAAAAGCGCACGGCGGTATTCATTCTGTTGTGAGCGAGCTTCGACTTATCCGCCATCCGTGCGCGTTTGTACTCTGCGTAGAGTTCATACACGGTGCTGATTTGTTCTTCGTTGCGGTGGGCTTTCAGGCGTTGGCGTTTGTACTCGTCGGGGTTGTTGAGTTTCAGGTCGAGCCATTCATCGAGTAGCTTTACTGCGGCGCGTTCGTTCTCGGGTGTGAAGCGGAGTTTAAGTGCCTTGCGGTTATCGCCATGTCGTGCATGGGCAAGCCCGTTGCGGTTCTCCACGTAGCCCTTCGCGTACTTCTTCGAGTACCACTTGTTGATTGGTTGTTTAGGACGTGGCATGGTAGGGATTAGGTGTATTGTATTAAATGCGGGGCTGTGGCTGTCATTCCTTGAAGTAGATACTTCAAACGCATTCCAGGGTGCTCTTTTTGATAAAAATGTTCAGTGAACTCAGAAATATAATCACTTAACTTATAGACACCACGGAAGCTTAGTTCCTCATTTTTATTAATAATTTCTCTGATTCTCTGTGATGGTAGATGCATGGTGTCAAGGTAGAAAAGTACTCCAGATTCATACGCATACGCATTTAAGTTCTTGTAAACACGATTGAATGTCTCATCAGTATAACCTGTTGCTGTGAGCAATTCATAGTACAGTTCGTAATCGTGGAATTGAAGAAAAGTAAAGTAAAACAATACGGCAGAGTTCACAGGAGTAAAACTAAACCTTGCATCCTCTACATATTTTCTGAATAACTTAAATATCTTATGCACATTCCGAGTTGGAATTTTATTCGATTCAATGATGTGTCGAACAAATATTTCAAACTCAACCCTGATAGGTCTGTATACCCTAGTAGATATTTCTTCGGGTAATCCTCCATATGTATCAATTAGTGTGGTAATGTAATCGAATTCAACATCATTCGGCAAGATGATGTGTTGGTCAATGAATCTATTCAAGTAAGCATGACCATTAACACTATCTCCATATACTGCTCTGACAGTATGTTGTAGTTGATTCATGTTTGTAGAAAGTATAAAAACCACGCCGGGGACATCGAACAAGTGCTTTATTATCTCTAAAGTTTGAAGTGCAAATGTTGGCTTACATCGGTCGAGTTCGTCAACTATAACTATAAGCTTGTGCTTTTCGTTATACTCTGTTGTAATATAGTCGCTAAGTGCCTGCCTGAATGCATCAAATGATTTTTGTTCAGCACTATGTTTCTTTAATATCTGAGCCAACTCTCCACCTATTGTTTCTGCTGCTTTGACTGCATGTTCCGATTGTCCCATAGTAACAAATGCAGCGGTGCCTCTCACTATCATAGGAGCTAACTTTTTAATACCCGAAGCAATCTTTTTATATGCTTGTCTATTTGATGTTAGTTGCTGTTGAAGTTGGTTTGTTATGGTTGATATAATAGATAAAAGAGGGTTATCCAAGTAATCACTTTCCCACGAGTTGTATAGAACACAGTGGTAGTTAAGAGCCATTAGATATTTCTGTAACCTTTGGACAAAGAAGGTTTTGCCAACGCCAAAGTCACCATCAATTGCAATTGTCATTGGCTTCTCAGCGTTCTCAACCCTCAATGTTAGAATATCAGCAATTGTTTGGCGATTTAGTTTATCGTCAGCCCAGACATCTTGAAGGGTATTCCCAATTTTATCTTCTTCGTCCATTATGTTCTCTCCACATATTTAGTTCCCTCGCCCGTGCGAATCCATTGCCAGCGCACACCTGTTGCAGCTTGTATTTTCTCACCGAGTTTGCTGCCAAGCAGGTGCTTGCCGTTCAGGTAGGAATGCCAGAACGACGCGCTACGCAATCCAAGCATTCGGCTCATCATTGTCGGACCGCCGTTTTCGGTAAGCACTACCAACAGCCGCTCGGCGCAGGTTGCCGGGTTAAGGGGAATTTGTCTGAATGTTGATGCCATCCGTGGCATGTGTTCGTCCTGATGAAGTTTGTCGTGTTGGTTTGCAACCTTGCTAAGGGATGAGACCAAGTTCGCGGAGAACTTGCTTGCCCTTTTCAGTAAGCCGGTAACCTTTTACGTATTCTATCTCATACGGCAAGAACTCAGTAGCATCGCCTTCTATGTAGCCTTTGAGTTTTAATGTAGATGCTGCATAAGTTTCCACTCGCTGATTGTTATGGATTTCCATCAGATAATGGTGCTTGTCGCGCAAGATTATCTCTGCGGTCATTTCTTCCTCGCTTTCTTGGGTTTCTGTTCTGTGAATAAAGTGGCTGTGTATTTCTCGTAGAGTTCAAAGAGGTAGGCGATACGTTGGCTCTCGCTTGTGAATGGCTCTTTGCGGTAGCATTGGTCAACGGCTTTGTCTAAGTCATTGTGGGCTTTTACTAAGTCGGGTGGCATGGTTAGCGGGTCGTACAAATCGGCAAGCGAGGACGTGGGGTATTTGGCGCGAGTATCAAGCACGGCTTGGGCGCATTGCTCTACTTTCTCTATCTGCTTTGGTGTGGGGTTTTCTGCCCACGGGAAGTTGTTATAGACAGATGGGGTGTAACTAATTCTACTTTCAAGTCTTCCTGAAACATATCTTGTCCAAGTGTTGTGCATTTCGCTCATTAAAATTCCAAACAAACAAACTGTTGCATTAGGAATAATAATTAGTTTTTCGTGAGCAATAATGTTTGGCTCTAAAAATGAAATTGGAATATATTTTCTATTTTCAGATGATACTCTAGGCATAGCCAAGTAATTAGTTGAAGGTTGTCTGTCTTGTGTGAAAAGCGTTGGAAGTTTAGAAAATGCTCTAACACTTGGTGTAGAACTTTTTAATCTTGCTACTTTGACTTCTTCTAATCTTTTTAAGACTAAAGGCATTTTTTTTAGTTCATCTGGCGGACAATTCTTAAGCCATAATACATAACGAATAGTATTGTTTAATAACTCTTCGCCACCAATAAAAGGTAGAATCCATTTTTGAGACAAAGGTTCCTCTTTTTCAAAGTGTTCTTTTTCAGCAGGTGTTAAAATTAGTCTTGTTCCATCCGTTGGCTGACTTCCTTTTGTCATCTCAGGAAAACTATGAATTGCTTTTGACCTTGATAAAATAAAAATTTCCTTACCCTCGAATAAATAGGCATTAATGTGATTTACTTTTATCTCGTGGGCTTCACCTTTGATACTCTCGTATTCAAAAATTCGTTTTTCGTTTGTGTCAAAGTTGGTAAAACCCACTATTACACAATGGACTGCCGCTTTTCCCTTTGCCTCGCTGCTCCATGAAAATGTACGATGGGCAAAATGAATTCTAATTTTGTATTGAGTGAAAAGTAGTTGCCATAAAATTGCTGTTTGTTCTCCTTGCGTTATGGAATTTGTAGATACGAATGCTGAAAATGTAACTTTACTTTCATCCATATACTTTGCAGCTTTCATAAACCAAGCGGTTACATAATCCAAGCGTCCTGCTTTCTTGGAATCTTGAAAAACTATCTCCATATCTTTCATCTGTTCGATATTTCTCCATTGGTGTCCCACAAACGGCGGATTTCCAAAGATGTAACTGACATTGGGTACTATGCTTTCCCACTCGATTCTTAGCGCGTTGCCGTGTACTATGGTTGCACTTTTTTGGAGCGGAATACGGATGTAGTATTCGCCAAACTCTTTGCCCGCAAGCATATTCATCTGGTGATCCATCAGCCACATCGCCACTTGTGCAATCTGCGACGGGAACTCGTCGTACTCGATGCCATAGAATTGGTCAACGTTCACCCTCATGTACTCGTTCACATTCACAAGCTGTTTGCCGAGTAGTTTTTTCACAACAGCTATTTCGAGCAGGCGAAGCTCGCGGTAGGCAATAATCAGGAAGTTGCCGCATCCGCAAGCGGGGTCAAGAAAACTGAGCGTGGCAAGTTTCTGATGAAATGCTTTCAGCTTGTTTTTGTTGGTGCCAATTGCGGTGAACTCCTGCCACAGTTCATCCATGAAGAGCGGTTGGATAACCTTGAGGATATTCTTCTCGCTTGTGTAGTGCGCGCCAAGATTGCGCCTTGCCTGCGGGTCGAGAACCGATTGAAACAGCGAGCCAAAGATAGCCGGAGATATTTGTCCCCAGTCAAGTTTGGCGGCTTCCATCAGCGAGCTTCGCATGGTGCTGTTGAACGAGGCAATCGGCAGCACTTCCTTGAAGAGCAAACCATTCACATAGGGGAATGCCGCAAGTGATTCATCGAGCGATGTCATGCGCTTTGGTTGCGGTGTGTTCAGCACTTGGAATAGCTGTGCAAGTTGCGCCCCAAGGTCGCTTCCGTCGTCGCGGGTACTGTTGTGAATGTAGTCGTAGAATATGCCTTTCTCGAAGATGGTTGTGTCGTCGGCAAAGAGACAGAACAGAAGGCGCACAAGATAGAGTTCAAGCTCATGTCCGGTATAGCCAACATCTTTCAGTTGGTCGTGGAGCTTGCCCATCAGTTCGGCGGCTTTGATATTGACGGGGTCTTCCTCGCGGAACTCGCTTTTTTGGTATCCGGCTATAAATCCAAAATGTTGGACATTGGTGATAAGGTCGGCAAGCCGAAACTCAATGTAGGAATCACCTTCGGCATCAAGGTCATACAAACGGAACCGCTCGAAGTCGCATACCAGAATGTAACGTGGCAGGTCGGCATCGGTAAGTCCGCTAAAGTATCCTTGCGCTTGGGTGTGGGCGCGGTCGAGATTCTTTCCACGTGACTTCATTTCGATAAGTAACGTACCACGCCACAGCATATCAATGAAGCCCCTACCCGACGTTTGCGAGACCTTCACCTCGAAACTGCCAATGCGTCGGCGGCTAACACCAAACACATTGAAGAAGCCATCGAGAAACGACTTAGCTTCTGCGTCTTCGCTTGTTTCGTCCTGCCATTCCTTGCTGAATGTCAGTGCGCGGGATTTAATTTCATTCCAAGAGAGAGGCATGGGGAGAGTGGGGTAAGCGTTAGGGTCTTTTAGATATTACAATCAAACACTTGTCAATAGCGTTGTCGTTTACTGCTTTTTTATTCATGAATTTTTGAGTAGATATTTCTTCATTATACTCCTGTTCAAAGATTTTGGCAGCAGTTACATAGTTCATTCCAGCATAATCCCTATTGTTTAAACTACCATCATCATCCCATGCTTGGATATATAAAACATCGTCTTGATCAAGGAATATTTCTTGATTCAAGTCGCCCCATGTTGCAATCTTGTTTTCACCATGAGTTCTATTTTTAATAATCTCTACTGATTGGTTGGTTCTTTGGTTAATTTTTGTGACAGATATCATAATCTCTGGGTCTGTATCAAATGCATCCCACTTACGACCGTCAGGTTTTCTGTCGCTGAGTTGGATCGTAATACTTCTTAGATTACATTTACCGGAAGTGATTTTATATTCAGCAAAAGTGAACGGTGTAACTTCAACATTATCCAAGAATTTGTACTCAACAAAAATTGGCTGTGGTGATTTTGAATCAACGACAAACTTTTGCTGAATATCTTCTGCCGATGTCGCAACCACAATTTCATTATTGCCTGCTCTTGGTTTGAGACCAGTTGCAACAACTTGTGTACGAAGATTATAATTTTTAGCGATTCTTGAGAAGTCACCACCTGCACCTAATAGTTTAACTCCTATATCAGCAGACATTGTTTCTTCTGTACCTTCAATCATTACATCGAAAAGGTATCCATAATAGACGGCAGTTGCTACCATCTTAGCAGGAATTGTAAGTTTTACATCCGTAGAGACATCAATTTTCTCAACCTTAGTTACTTGGTATATTCTCAAGAAAGAGTATCTCTTTTTTTTTGCCGACTCAAAACCACCACTTGCAACGAAATACTTGCCGCATCCCTTAAGTATTAAGTCATCCGTTACAACTTGGCAGGTCGCAGAGTATTGATTCAGGTTGTTGATTGTTTCAATTTTTGGACTTTTAATGACCGAACCTACATCAAGCATTTCTCTATCGAAGCCCTTACCAAGAATACTCTTAGTTGTAGTAATATCTGCTTGGAGTAGAATTTTGTCATTCTTAGGATATACTTTTTTGTCCTGACACAACAGCAATGTATTTACTAAACTCAATAGTATTAGAACCGAACCAAAGTATTTTTTCATATCATACCCCTATGAAGTTGATTGTTAGTTACTCATGCTGCCAGCACTTGCCGGAAGCGTTGTTTGTCATTCTTTTACAGCGGTTGCCGCTGCGGGTTGTTCCTGTGCATTGCGAGGAATACGACGAACCGGACTGCACGTCCGGCTTATCGCCGGAGCGGGGGGCAGCTTCCTTCGTGTACTGCCTGCGTACCCATTCAACGCCGATATAGTAGTCCTCGCCCAAGTGTTTTACTAACCACGCATCAACTGGCTTGCGCTTGACGATGATTGTCCGCCGTGTGGCTGTGGATGAATCAAACTCTCTTGCCGAGCCGGTTCGGATTGCCGCTTCGATAGTGTCAGAGCCGGGACGCAACCGGAACAGGTCTGCACCTTGCGGCAACGTGATTGTTTGCGCTGTGGCTACTGTTGCGAATAGTGCAAGAATGAAGAGTACTTTCATCATGCTAAACCGCCGCTTCTACCATGATGTTACCTTGGTTATCCATTACAGCGCGGTTGGTGTACAGCATTGTTGATATTGCTGTGAATTCCTCGAAGGAATTGACTTCGAGCATTGAATATCTTGGCACTCGCAGGTCAAACTTTATCCCTATTGAAAATTGGTTTGTTCCCGGATTGATACCGCAGTAGTATGCTGCAATTCTTTGTACCATCGTCTTACTCCTTCCCCAAATGACTAAATACCAACCCCTCAACCACTCCGGTACTGGCGCAACGCACCGAGAGCGTTCCCTCGGGTGGTTTGGCAGTGAAGAGCAGTGTTACGGTTGTTTGATTGTTTCCTGTTGATTCCACCACGGCGTTGAGCGAACCCGACCGCGAGACAAACATTCCCGCCGGATTCTTGCCGCAATCGGCGCAGAGTTTGGCGGCAGCAACGCCGTCGGCATAGTTGGCGGTTGTTCCTTGTACGGCAGTCAGGTCGCTTGTGGCAAGCAGCACTCCGTCGGCGGCGGATTGAATACTGAAACCGTTCGTCACGCACCACGCTTTGAGCGATGTCATTACGTCGGCGTAGGGTTTGGCGATACTGCGTTTTGTCTCGAAGCTGTATTCCCGTGTGGGTTCGAGCGTGGCGCAGCCCGTTAGAATCACCGCAAGCAGGAGGGCATAGATATACCTCACATAACCTCCTTAATCACATATTGAACATAACCGACCACCTGCACGTCGTTTGAATCAGAGTAGTCCACGAACATGGTTTGGTGCCGTGCGTCACTGCTTTCGCTGCGGAGTTCTATTCCATCATGTTGTGTGATTATCCGCTTGATGATAGTGCGCCCGCGATACCGCACGATATGGACTTTGCCGGAGCGTATTTCCTCACCCGCCTGTACTATCAGCACATCGCCCGCATCAATGCCTGCTTGGTTCATGCTGTTGCCTGTGCAGTCGCTTGCGAAATATCCCTCGCTTGTGATGCGGATGATGTTATGCAGCATGTCGGGAACAGCCCTGCCCGCCATCTCGCGGATAATGGCGCGGAGTTCCTCATGATCGGCGTAGTCAATGCGGTGCATTCGAGCGATAGCCGGCGGCTCGATGTTACGTGATATGCAGAAGTTGTACTCGTCCACTTGCGCGGAGTAGGTATGTGCGTCGCGCTGTGCTGTGTCGAAAATATGGAGTTTGTCGCGGCGTTCACATTCTTCTATCAAGAGGCGTTCGGCACGTTCACTCATAAACCCGTGTTCCGCGCGGCAGAGCCGTTTCAGAATGGTTGTGTAGAGTGTATGGTCGCTGAGCTTTAGTAGGTCATTCCGTTGAAACATTGTTACGTCCTTTGGAAAGTTTGGAAGTCCCCTTTACGGACTGTGCCGCCAACTCATCGGGGCTGTTGTTGAATGGAGTTGCGGCTGCACGAAGCGTCGTGCTGCGTTTTGTCTGCGATATTGATTGGTGCGGTATGGTGTCGAGTATCACGTCGTCGGCATGTTCGGGAAACGACTCCAAGCGTTGCAGGCGTTGCTCTAACTTCTCGAAGCGGCTTTCATATTCCATCATGCGTTTAGCCATGTAGTTGAGCAGGTCTTCGCGCTCGGCAGTATCGCTGATTTCTGGCTCTGACTCTTCCTCATGCAACTTCATGTCACCATGTCCGGTGATTACCCACTCATCGTTGTAGCCGATTTCACGAATACGGTGCGCCATCTTCAACCCGATGTTACGGTTGTTGTTGAAGTAGCCATACAGACCGGCGGCATTATTCATCCCCATCAATTCGGCGAGTTTTTGCACCCCTCCCAAATCAACGGCAATCAAATGAAGCCGTCCGCCTGCGGTCTCTTTTCCGTATTTCGCCATTGTGAACTATTTATGAACTAATTATTAAAAGTACAAACATTGTTAAACATTGTTTGCATTTTGTGTTTAGTATTGTTTAATTTTGTTTGTGTAAATGCTTACACAAGTTTATACACAAATTTATACACAACCCTCAAACATACGGTTATGCTTGCAATACTGCAAAAGGAAAAGAAAACTGAGCGTGAACAAATCGCGCTACCGAAGTCGCTGAAATCATACATACGCAGACGCGCTAAATCGCTTGGCGTAGGGAAGTCGGAATACTTACGGGCACTGATTGAGGCGGACAGAACAGCACAACAGAAAGGAGGTGAGAACAGTGAGCCGCAAAGCGAAACAAGACGTGTCGCTGAACATCCACAGTGAAGCCCTCGACATCGGTCGTGAAGTAGGGCTGCTCTTCGACGCAGTGAACAGGCGTGAGCGTGGCGCAATGGGCGGAGAGATGGTTATCAAGATGCAACTCCGCAGAGTTATGGACGAGTGTATTGACATGGAACAGAAAATGGAATTGGCAGCACGGACTGCATAAACAATGAACGAACTCTCTCTCATATCGGCGAAGCAGCTTGCTGAAATACTCGGTGTTTCGGTTGCCCGCGCTCGGCGACTGATGGAGACGGAAATTCAGTCCAAGACACTCACACGAACCACGAACGGACGCGCATACAGATACACATGGATTACTGCGGTAACGGAATGGCGCAGACAATGTGACGACGAACAACAGACAGTGAAACAACGGACAGTCGTTCCGCCGAAGCGGCTGAAAACGTTCGATGAATTTTTCGGTACTCACTAACAGAAAGGATTGGGTTATGGCTGCGAGCCAAAGGGGTGCAACAAAGCTCCTGAAAATAAAAAGCCCCGAGGTTGCGGTAACAACCGACGGAGCTTCATTACATACTACTACAAGTTGCGAATCTACGCAAACATTGCAATATCTGGCACCGGGTACAACGGTGTGGGTAATTCACAAACTACGTTCACTCAAAACGGCGGTGCACTCGGTTGAGTTCAAATCATCAGAGCGTGGCGAACAACTTATCTACTGGGTGAACATCGGTGAGATTGAGACAGAGAAGTACAAGGACGACGATGTATTCACCACGCCCCGCGCACTGGTGGAATCAATCTTGGGCGATATAAGCATCACAACGCTACTGGAGGAACACGATGGAGAGTAACGGTAAAAGCACTGCTATCACAAGCACCAACGCCGCAAAAAACAGGGTTGCAGAAATCCTGAAAAGCGCAAGCAAACCCGGTACGATGCTTGGTATCAAACAGAAGGATATCGGAGAATTGCTCACCGATTACAAGAGCCAAATCGCCGCCGCCCTGCCTAAGCACCTGACGGCTGACCGTGTGATACAGATGGCTGCCACATTGATTAGCCGCAACCCCAAAATTGCTGAATGCACAACCGCATCGCTTATCGGTGCTGTGATGCAGGCGAGTATTCTTGGATTCCGTCCGGTTGAGGCATTGGGTGAATGTTACTTCGTTCCGTACAAGAACAAAGTCAAGAACGCCGACGGCAGCGAACGGTATGAAATGCAGGTGCAGTTTCAAATCGGCTACAAGGGCTATCTCAATCTTGCCCGACGCAGCGGCGAATTGCAAACCGTGTTCGCCTACGTCGTCCGACAAGGGGATGAGTTTAGCTACGAGTTGGGTTTGCACCCGACCCTACGGCATAAGCCCGCCGAGAGCGGCACGGACGACGCACCGATAACCCACGTGTATGCTGTGACGCACTACAAAGACGGCGGCTACAACTTCGTGGTACTGACGCGGGCGCAAGTGGAGCGGTATCGCATGAGGTCGCAATCACAACGGGCGGAACCGTCGCGCGCGTGGGACACCGACTACGATGCAATGGCTATGAAGACAGCACTCCGGCGGCTCTCAAAATATCTGCCTATTAGCATTGACTACATGGAGCAAGCAATAGCGACAGATGGTGCGGTACTGAAACCTACCGACTTCGCAACCGACGGCACGGGCGAGATAGTAACGGCTGAATATGCAGAGGTGGTTTCCGAGCAGCCGACATTGCCCGCTGTACCGGAAGAACCTGCTAATGAACCAAGTCGCATGACACCCGAAGAAATCGCGGAATACCAAAAACAACGTGAACTTATTTCAAAAGAAACATCAAAAGGAGAACAATCATGGCTACAGTAGCAACAGAGAAGAATCAGATTGACGAAACCGAAAGCGCGTGGCTGGCAAAACGCCGCATGGGAATCGGGGGAACAGACATCGCCGCCATCTGCGGGATGGATAAGTGGAAATCACCGCTTGATGTGTATCGGGCAAAGGTTGAAGGCGTTAAAGTGGAAGACAATGCCGCAATGCGTCGTGGTCGTGCACTTGAATCCCTTGTGGCTGACGAGTATGCCATCAATTCCGACAACATCGTCCTCTTGCCGGAGAAGCGGATTGTTGAACACCCGAACTGCACATACTTCCTTGCATCGGTTGACCGTATCATCATGCCAAAAGACGGCTCGCAGTTTAGTGGTAACGGCATCCTTGAATGCAAGACAACGGCACGTTTGATTGACCGCGAGACGATACCGCAGACGTGGGTATGTCAGGCACAATGGTATATGTATGTGATGGACTTGCAATGGGCAAGCATAGCATGGATGGGTGGCAACTTTCAATTCGACTATATCGAGATAGAGCGCAATGATGAGTTCATTGACTACCTGGTGCAGGAAGCCGTGAAGTTTTGGACTAACCACATCGAGCCGCAATCACCGCCCGAACCGCGCACCGCTGCCGATGTGATGTATCTCTATCCCAAGCACAGCCCCGGCAAGGAACTGCCGCTCGTGGAAGAGTCCGCTCGGGTGGTAGAGACCTATAAGTCGCTAACGGCTCGAATCAAGCACTTGGAAGCCGAGCAAGACGAACTCAAAGAGCGCATCATTACCATGTTTGGCGATGCTGAATCGCTCACATACGCCGGACAGACGCTTGCGACCTATAAAGCACCAAAGGATTCGGTCAAGTTCGACACCAAGCGTTTCGAGGTAGAAAACGCGGAGCTATACAACACGTATTGCATCACCGTCCCGAACAGCCGCCGGCTGCTCGTGAAATAAGGAGTGTGATGTGAAGA
>JAEUSO010000033.1:15369-18307 GCA_016788605.1 Candidatus Kapaibacterium sp.
CAAAATCCTCAACATCCTCGGTCACGACCAGTTGGAGTTCAATGCCGGACGGTACAACCTGATTACAGGTGCGAACGGTACTGGCAAGACCTCAGTCATGGAAGCGTTGAAAGCGGTGTTTACAGGCGGGCATGATGCCACACTCAAGCGCAACGGTGCGGAGAGCGGCGAGATTGTTCTTGTTCTTGACGACGACACTATCATCACGAAGAAAGTGGATGCAGACGACAGCCAGACGAAAGTGAGTAAGGACGGTCGTTCGGTCAAATCGCCAATGACGCATCTGAAACAGCTTTTCGACGGCTACAGTTTGAACCCTGCGGGATTTCTTCTTGCCACTGATAAACAGCGTTTAGAAATGCTGCTGCAAACAGTTCCCACACGGGTAGGGGCGCAGCAGCTTTATGATGCTACCGGAGAACTCTTCAACGGCGACATCGAACCAAATGCCATCGAGGTTATTCAAGCGTTGCGTGATAACTATTACACCGCCCGCCGGGATGTGAATCGTGATGCGAAACAGATTCAAGGCACAATAGAGCAAATGCAAAGCACCTTGATTGACGTATCGGATCTATCGCGGGAATCAATGGAGCAGGTTGAAGCAGAGATTCAGAGGGCGTATGATACACGAACCGAATCGCTTGCAGCATTGGCTCGTGAGAAAGAAGTGGAGCTTGCAGAACTCAACAGGAAGTACGAGCTCAAAACAACCGCAGTTCAAGTGCAGGCGGAAGAAGTGTTAGTGCCGCTGAGTCAGAAGAAAGCCGCCCTGCAAGCAACATGGAAGGTGCATATCGAGCAGGAGAACGCCCGAAAGAGAATTGCAGAGTTAGAAGCACAATGTGCGAAACTGAATTCAGAGTCGGAGTTGCACACGCAGAGAATCACGAAGCTCGATGCACTGAACCGTGAATTGCTTGACCACATGCCGGTGAATGGTATGAGTATCGTTGATGGTGTTATCCATTTGGATGGCGTACCGTTCGAGAGGGTGAACACAGCACGGCAGGTGCAGTTTGCCTTACAGCTCGCAGTAATCCGTGCGCGGCAGAAAGATTTATCCCTTGTCTGCATGGACGGGATGGAACTGCTCAGTACAGAGGCATTCAGCGCATTTAGCGAAGCAGCGCAAAGTTTGAACGACATTCAATTTTTCGTTACCCGTGTATCCGACACATCGCTGATGATTTCAAGCGATGGCGACAATCCCACCTCACAACCCCAATCCCCGTGAGTGGCGCAGAGGGCGGCACATCCCCCCGCCGCCCTCATCTTTTATCAACGAACATCAAACATCAACAATGGAAATTCTCATATTCATCGCAACCCATCTGCTCGCCCTGTTCATCGGCGCGGTGTTGGGTATTGCGGGCGACCGCGAGACACGGCGCAAACGCGAAACGGAGCTATGGGCGGAGATCGGACGGCTGAAAGGAATACTGGAAGCACAGCGACCGGAACGCTTCGACGAATCCGTCCGCAAAATCAGCAAAGGCGGGTGAACATGCTGGCACTGACCCTCAAACCCGGTGAGCGGGTGTTTATCGGCGACAACGTCGTCATTCATGCTAGGATTATCAACGACACGCAGGTGCGAATCATCTTCGATGCACCCCGCAGCGTTGTCATTAAACGCGAGAAGGTCAATGATAAAATTCAGAGTGCTGGTTGTGGACACAACCAAACGGAAGAGCAAGGTCATCGCGTGCCGGATGGCACAATCGGAGCATGAAGCAGAGCAATTCAAACAACTCTACGAACGTGAGTTCCGCACGATGCGCGGCTACACGGTTGTCATAGAGCAAACAGGCACGACGCAATGAAAGAGCAGCACTACATACGCGGGATTCTTGACAAGGGCGACTACGCCGAGTTTCCTATTGGTGCGGTTGCTGCTCTTCTTGCCGATGTGCTTGCGGTGGATGAGCCGGTGAGTTCAACCATTGCCGAACTTGACCTGCTGATTGCAGCGCACCGCGGCGAGATAAAACCATTCCGGTACTACGCTAAACGGTGGTCGTGGTCGGAGTCGAAAACCCGGCAGTTCTTCATCAATCACGGACTGATGACTAAGCCCGAATCGTGGAAATCGAATCCCAGCAAACGCAAAAAAGTACAACACAGCGACAACACACGTACAACACAGGTACAACACAAAAACGGCTCAAATTCTGATGAAATCGCACACGTACAACACAGCGACAACACACGTACAACACAGCGACAACACAGTATTACATATATAGATAAAGAGAGATTACCGCGCGCACACGTACGCGAGGAGAAACCGACCATCGAGGATGTTATCCTCTATGCCGCCACGCTTGGGTATCCTGAGTCGGTTGCCCATTCGTTTTTCGATCACTACGAATCGGTTGAATGGGTAACCGGATTGGATCTGCCAATCAAGAATTGGCAAGCGGCATTCAGGAAGTCGGGTGTGAGGTGGAGGGAACAGCAAGCTGTGGCGCAACAGAACGGGGTACAAACCAACAACAACAATTATGACAGAAACAATCAACAACTACGGAGTGGCAACCAAACGAGAGGCAACCGCACCGGTTCACGTAGCACAGGCGTTACCGACGACGACATCGTTGCAGCAACGCTCCGCGCAGCAGGCATCATTGCAAACGAATGACGAGCCGCAATCGCCGCGCGTCAGGATTGGCTCGTGGCTGCTCTCGATGGTGCCGAAGATTATGACCACCCGCGATGGGTATGACATCACGCCGGAACTGCAGCGTTGGACGGCATATCTACTAGCATGTGATTTCACGGAAAATCAAGCGGCTCGCGCAGAGCTTTGGATAACACGCGGTGATTGGAGCTACAAGGGCAAGGGTGCGCGGCTCGAAGGAAGTGACTTCTTCCCGTCTGACGCGAAGCTAAAAGACATCCTCGGCGAGACGATGGTGCTGCTATCGCGGGCACA
>JAEUSO010000340.1 GCA_016788605.1 Candidatus Kapaibacterium sp.
TGGCTGAGCGAGAACCGTACCGCCGCCTTTGCTTCTGCGTCGCTGCGCCCCATTGCCGAGAGCACATGCGAGGGCTGCATCGTCCCGCTCACGCACGCCGAGCCGTTCGAGCAGCACACGCCATTCATATCCATCATCAGCAGGATTGACTCGCCGTCCAATGCAGTTGCATCCGTGAACGAGACATTGAGGATTGTCGGCAGCGAAAGCGCGTCGCTATCAGGTGTGTTGATACGAATCATCGGAATGCGCTGTTGCAGTTCCGCCCGCAGCACACCGCATAACCGCCGCGTATGCGCCGCACGCTCTTCCATCCGGCGAATGGCATTGCGCGCCGCCGCCTGAAATCCGGCAATCAACGCTGTGGCTTCCGTTCCCGCACGCCGGTTGCGCTCCTGCCCGCCGCCCTGTTGGTGCGCCTTGAAGTCAATGCCCTTGCGGATGAACATTGCGCCGATGCCTTTGGGTCCGTGAATCTTATGCGCCGAGAGCGTTGCAAAATCAACGTGCAACCGCTGTACGTCGAATGGTATCTTGCCGAAGGATTGCACTGCGTCGGTATGCAGCAGTACGTCGGGCATTGCCCCGCGCAGTGCGGCAATATCCTGCACCACACCGGTCTCGTTGTTGGCGTGCATAATGCTGACAAGCGTTGCCGGACTGTTGAGCGCGGCTGCATGTTCGGTCGGTATCAATCCGTCCGTACCCACGGCTATTGCTGCTGTTTCGATTCCCGAAGCACGGAGTTCTTCGGCGGGATGAATCACCGCATGGTGTTCGGTTGCACCGTAATAGATGCGCCGCGCAACTGCTGATTCGCCAACACAGCTTTTCAGAATGGTGTTGTTCGATTCCGTGCCGCCGCTTGTAAAGATGAGTTCGGCGGGATGTGCGTTCATCAACGAGGCGATTTCCTCGCGTGCGTCTTCGATTGCCACCCGTGCCGACCTGCCCAACCCGTAGGTCGAGGACGCATTGCCGTAGCCGTTGCGCAGCCAGGGCAGCATTGCATCGAGGACATCGTCGTCAATGCGGGTGGTTGCGGAGTTATCCAAGTATATCATTCGTGCTGTGCCATAGTGTACGTATCAAAAATCGGAAATGAAAACTAACCCACATGATTGAACTCTCGATACTTGGCGGTGCCGGGGAAATCGGCGCGAACTGTTGCTACCTGAACATGGACGGCATCGGAATGGTCATTGACGCAGGGTTGCACCCGCGCAAAAGCGACCGCACCGCATTCCCCGCCACACACCTCTTGGGCAATAGAAGCATCGAGGCATTGCTGCTGACCCACGCCCACACCGACCACACGGGCGGCATCCCGTTCCTCTTTCGCACACATCCCTTCCGCCGCACCATTGCCACACGCCCCACGCGCGACCTCACTGCCATTATGATGCGCGACAACATCAAGCTCATCCGCAAAGAACACTTCGAGGGCATCGAGCGCGACGAGATGAGCATGTACTCCACCGACTTCCTCGACTTCTTCACTATGGCGTGCGAAGGGTATCTCTACGGCGAAGACATTACTGTTGATTCGCTCCACAGTTCAAGCGCGGTCAACGTCAAGTTCTTCGATGCCGGACACATCCTCGGCTCGGCGGGCATTCTTGCCGAATGCAACGGGCGAAGCGTCTTCCACACCGGCGACGTGAACTTCCGCAAGCAGCAACTCATTCCCGCAGCGGCATTCCCTAAGCACCACGTGGACGTGCTGATTTGCGAAAGCACCAACGGCGCAACCGAAGACCTGCCCGACTACCGCACCGAAACAAAACGGCTGACGGCATTCATCAACGAAATCACAACCAACAACGGCTCGGTGTTAATCCCCGCCTTTTCGTGCGGGCGCACGCAGGAAATCCTCACGCTGCTCTACCAACTCATGCGAAAGGGCAGCATCCCCACACTGCCCGTCTATTCGGGCGGCATGGCGCGCCACATCTCGCGTATCTACGACGTTCACACCTATTCCGTCCCGCGTGTGCAACCCGGCTTCGAGATGACCGACATCCCCCAACAACAAATCGCCTACGACCACCTTACCACCGACCGCTACATGAAAGAGCCGAGCATTGTTGTTACCGCCAGCGGCATGATGGACGAAGGCACAACATCCTACCGCCTTGCCCGCGAATGGATGAAACACCAATCGTTCGGTATCGCTTTCAGCGGCTATGCCGACCCCACCTCGCCGGGCTACGCACTCTTGCACAGCGAACCCAACAAGGACTTCCTTTTTGGCGGACGCAAAGCACGCCGCAGTTGCCGCACCGGGCAGTTCCGTTTCAGCGCACACGCCGACCGCGACTCGATTGTGGACTTCATCACCACCATGAAACCCAAGCACCTCTTCCTCATCCACGGCGAGCTTGACGCAAGTGGCTGGATAGGCGCACGCATCCGCGACGAGCTCCCGCAAACCAAGGTCTATCTTCCCACACTCGGCAAAATCTACCGCATCGAAGAATAACCTGCCTCCGGCTGGACGGCACCGCACCATTCGTCTCGCAACGTCCCGCCACCTGCCGGAAAGCGCAGTCCGCTTCCACCCCGACCACTCTTGCCTCACGCTTCCAAAAAAAATACACCGACTTCTCCTATTTTATCTTTTTTTTAGAAGGCGAAAAATAGTTGTTGATTCTTGAAAATAACTTTTGTACTATTGTAGAAAAGAAACGTCTGCTCGTCACAAACCACACAGTGTGTATGACCTCCGCGCACGACCATAGAACCTTACAACACTCTGCTACTACCGGATGCGGGCGGGTAGAACTCGGTCGCGGGTACCCCCCCCCCCCACACAGGTGTTACATATTCTCTTATTTTTCACTCGGCGGATAACTCTCCTCCTTTCGTAGTCCATAACCACTTATTCGTGGACTTCTTGTACTATATCGGCTTCTCCTATCATCAGTTTTTAACCTTTATTCTCAATTTTATGAAAACCATACTCATAATGCTGTTAAGCATTTTTGTTTTGTTTGTATCGAATTCGTATGCACAATGTCCACCAGGATATTCTATAGGTGATCCTGTAATAACCGCACAGATAAGTAATGATTGTTATGCGATTGTACGTTGGTGTTACAAGCTAACGCCGAGACCTCATGCACCACACACATTTATGATTGAAATTTATCTGGGGGATATAGATTATGTTTCATTGAATGGTGCTATAGATTGTACTTCTCCTATTACTACTGCTGTTTTTAAAGATTCTGTTTTACCTCGAATTCTAAAGCGCGTGATGACAATTCAGAATATGGCTAT
>JAEUSO010000341.1 GCA_016788605.1 Candidatus Kapaibacterium sp.
CCGTTGGTTAAATTTCAATAATCCTGCACTTACCCAGTTTGCACCTACATTAGTGTTGCCTCAAGCGTGGGTTATATTTAAAAATGCAGATGGTGGCAGTGATACCTGGAAAACCTATGACTCTACATTGAATAATGTTGCAGTTACTATTCCCGGATTTGGCACACAGAACTTAAATCTTAAGATTGTGGTAAATGGTAATAAGAGTACAGATACAACAGTTACAGTAAGCGGAAAATCATATACGGCAAAAAGATATATATCAACTGCTCGAGTTGGCGGCTACTTGGTTGCTAGTCCAACAACAGAGGCATTCTACATTAGTATAGCAACTACTTTTTCTTTAATTGACGGCGTAGGTATATACCAATCAAACACTCCTAACAGTAACTTAATGGCATTAACAGGTGCAGCATTGGCAAAAGTGCCGGGTAATCGTTCAACACTGACAAGTTTCATGTTGAAATAGAGATCGTATTCACCCAAGGTATGATAGCCCTGTGATTTTCCACGCAGGGCTTTTTTTATTCTATGCTAACTGGCGGGGCGAGATACAACGTACGGTTTTTACCATTTCTATTAGAAGCAAATATTATACGACCATCAGGCAACACACATGGATCGGATTCATCAAATACAGAGTTAAGGTGAAGAAGAGGTGTAGGGGGAAGCCATTCACCCGCTTTGCGAATTGTGATGTACAAATCGTAGCCACCTTTACCCCCGAATCCGTTTGAGGCAAAGAGAAGCGAATCATTTCCGAGAAAGCACGGCGTGATTTCATTGGCATTGGAGTTCAACTCCGTACCTGCATTTATCGGTATGTTCCACTGACCATTACTGAATGTGGAAATCCATAAATCCGTACCGCCCTCACCGCCTGTCCTGTCACTGCAAAAAACGAGCATTGTCCCATCGGGCGAGAGCGTAGGATGAAGTGATGAAGAAGCCCGGTCGTTCACTTGGTCAAGAAAATCCGGTTGCGATAGAACTCCATTCATAACGGAGTTTTGAACAAGTGTATGATGTAACCGCCCGCCTGCTGTACTTAGTTGTGAACTAATACGAATGCCCTTACTCGTAGTAGCGTAGATGGCAAGAGATGTGCTACCACTATCAATTATTTTGGGAAATACGTTCGCTTGTGTAAGTTGGTTATAGTGAATGGATGAAACATGAACACCGCGTTTTGCTGTTACACAAAACCGTAAGATTGAATCAGTTACTGAATAGGTGGGCGCAAAAACATCCGTTCCTGTTTTCCATTCTACGAGCGGTTGTATTTTCGCCGCACGATTTGAATCACCCGACTGACCATACACGTATGCAGATAAACAACATGCCGCGACCGCAACAATCGCGCACTTTGCGTTGCGATACAACCGCCTTCTCTTTTCTGCACTTTTTACCATACACCGTTTGTTGTTGGGATAATCAATTATTTGCCAAATTAACCAACGCAGTTGTTGTATGTCTTGTTTTCCTAACCGCAATTGTTGTCTCAAGTTGTTCCGATTCTAAGAAAGCACCCGATACAGTTGCGGAATCACGGAATGCAGGATTTGTCGTTCCAGAGGAATTCGCCGCAGTCAAATCATTAGTGTTCCAACATGATATGAATGCTGATGGTAAGGATGATGTGATATTAGTTGTTTTTGATACCACGAAGAGAACAAGTGTGAAGTCCACGTTGGTATATTACATGCACGAAAAAAATGGCACTTCTTATTCTAAACGTGGTACGATTGAGATTGATGATGTTGAGTACCTTGACTTCAGGAATGTGACCAATGATTCCATCCCGGAGATTTTAGTTCATATCAATTCAGGCGGGACATCCGAAACGGCAAGTAAAGGGTTGGAGGTCTATCAACTCAAGAATGATTCTGAGTTCGTAATGTACAGGAGTTTTCCTTATGGCGAGCCGGAATTGTGGGAATCGAACGGCACGCTCGCAGTGCTGTTACACGATAGGTTTTCAGGCATCTTTGCCAAGTCCGAGTCGGCGGTTTATGTAGATTCTGTGTGCTTTTTTGAACCAAATCAACAAGCTGATGATGCAACACGGCGATTGGCTGTCTTGCGTGATATTGAACTGAAAACACTCCGCGAAGTGGATACTCTTGCAATAGCCAAACCCAAAGATGCGGATACACAACGTGCTATATTCTCGAAGGTTGTGAATAGAGTGATGATATTAAAGAAACTGAACCGAAATAGGGAGGCGGATGATTATGCCCGAGCGATAATCAAGAAGAATAAATATCTCTCGCGTCCGATACTCGACGCACTTGATGAATTGCGGACAGCGACGACGATGCCTTTCTAAATGTATCCTCAATAAACCTAATATGATATTGCAATGATGGATTTTCAAGACATCCGTTTGCTTGCTAAAAAACTCGTGGACGAAATGGATGCAATGCACAAAGCGGACTTAGCTCCTAAATGGGAGAATGCAACGATGATGATTGTTCCAACCGACCCCAATCTTAAAGCACATGAAATGCCGGTCGAGAAGCTGCTCCATAAAATTGTGATGATGCGCGATAATATGCGCGTGCTTGAACAGCAGATTAACAGTAATGATAAACTCAGCGACGGAGAAAAAGTTAAGTTACAATCATACATCACGAAATGTTACGGCTCAATGACCTCATTCAATTTCCTCTTTTATAACGACGATGACAAATTCTAATGCTGATTGAGTTTGCAAAGCATCTGCTCACACCAGCTCCGACTATACTGAAAGAGATGGGGTATGTTCGAGAGTTAATAGCCATCGAAGCGCGTGAAAAGCGTTGCCACGAAGCATGGAAGCCGCATTGCGAATCATCAATGCAGGAGATAAAGGAGTTCACGTCGCATGTTACTGAAACATCGTGTATTGCAATTCTCGGAGCAGCACTCCTCAACGATGTGCCGCTTGCATACCTTGCCTCCCGGTTCAAGCGTGTTGAATTGGTTGATATTGTGCATTTGCCTTCTACACGGACGAAGGCGGCACAATTCGATAACGTGGTTTGTGTGGAATGCGATGTGACAGGTTATGTCGAAACTCTGTACAAATACTGTAAAGATGGAGACAAACGCTCTGTTCTGCCTAAGCCGTCTGTACCGCAGTTATATGTAGGTGTTTCAGGTAAGCCCTCGTGTATTGTTTCTGCAAACATTCTTTCGCAGTTACCGATTATGCCATCGCTTTATGCTGAAAAAAAGTGCGGATATTCCGATTCAGAGTTGGTCCCAATCAAA
>JAEUSO010000342.1 GCA_016788605.1 Candidatus Kapaibacterium sp.
TTCCTATAAAAATTCCATTCTTGAGTTAAAGAAATTGCCTCGTTCCGGCGGGCGGATGCTCGTTGAGGCGGGCGAGGAAAATGCGGGGCTGATTGACATCGGCGACGGCTATGCAATCGCTTTCAAAATCGAATCGCACAACCATCCGTCGGCAATTGAACCCTATCAAGGTGCGGCGACCGGTGTCGGCGGGATACTACGAGACATCTTTACGATGGGGGCGCGTCCTGTTGCAGCGTTAAACTCCCTGCGGTTCGGAGAGTTAGAGTCAGCCCGAATGCAGTACATCGTAAAAGGTGTGGTGAAAGGAATCGGCGGATACGGCAATTCGTTCGGCGTTCCGACTGTTGCTGGTGAAGTATATTTCGATTCGTGTTATACCGACAACCCGCTTGTCAATGCAATGGCGGTCGGTATTGTGAAGGTCGGCGAAACAGCATCGGCAACCGCGCATGGTATTGGCAATACGGTGATGATAATGGGGTCGTCAACCGGACGCGACGGTATTCACGGCGCATCTATGGCATCGAAAGAATTTGACGGCGACCCGCAGAATATGCGCCCCACAGTGCAAGTTGGCGACCCGTTCAGCGAGAAACTTCTGCTTGAAGCAACGCTCGAACTCATCCAGTCGGGTGTGGTTATCGGAATGCAGGATATGGGTGCCGCCGGCATTTGTTGTTCGACAAGCGAAATGAGTGCGAAGGGCAAAGCAGGAATGAATATCAATCTTGACCTTGTGCCGCTGCGCGAGGAAGGCATGAGTGCGTATGAGATTATGCTCTCGGAATCGCAGGAGCGAATGCTTGTCGTTGTTGAGAAAGGCAAAGAGCAAGTTGCCAAAGATATTTGTTCGAAGTGGGATGTACCGGTTACGGCAATCGGCGAAGTGACCGACGACGGCATTATCCGTATTTCACGGTTCGGCAAGATTGTGCAAGAGATACCTGCGGAATCGCTTGTGCTTGGCGGTGGCGCGCCCGTCTATGAGCGCGAATGGCGCAAAGCCGATTACATAACGGAAACATCATCGTTCGATCTTTCCGGCATCGAGCGGAAACTCAACGAATCCTCAACCGCTGATATTCTCACAAAACTTCTGCAAGCCCCGACAGTGGCAAGTAAAAAGTGGATTTACGAACAATATGATTCGCACGTACAAACGAATACTATGCTCAAAAGTGGCGGCGGCGATGCTGCGGTGATGCGGATGAAAGAACTTCCGGGTAAGGGATACGCTATTACTACCGATTGCAACAGCCGTTTTGTGTACCTAAACCCGTATCACGGCGGGCTTGCCGCAGTTGCCGAGGCGGCGCGGAACTGTGTGTGCGTTGGTGCGGAGCCGGTGGCAATCACAAACTGTTTGAACTTCGGCAATCCGTACGACCCGGAGGTCTATTGGCAATTCCGCGAGGCACTTCGCGGTATGGGCGACATGTGCAGGGCATTGAACACACCGGTGACCGGCGGCAATGTATCATTCCACAATGAATCGCAAAATCATGCTGTGTATCCCACACCGACAATCGGTATGCTCGGGCTGATTGACGATGTGACGAAAACGTGCGGAAGCGGATTCACACACAACGGTGATACACTGCTCTTGCTTGGGAACCGGAAAACAGAACTCGGTGGCTCGGAAGTGTTGAAACTTCTTCATGGCACTATAACAGGTGCTGCGCCGGAACTTGATATTGATGCTGAACTCCGGTTGCAAAAAGCGGTGCTCCAAGCGATTCGCGGAGGAATGGTTCATGCTTCACATGACTGTGCAGAAGGCGGACTTGGTGTGGCTCTTGCAGAAATGATGATTGCCTCACGGAACGGACTTGGCTGTACCTTGACGGAACAGTTCACAAACGCAGAACTCTTTTCGGAATCACATTCGCGTATTCTTCTTGCATGTTCAGCGGAACAAACCGCCGCTGTTATCGCGTTATGCGACGGACATAACGTTCCGTGCATACAAATCGGCAAAGTCACCGATGGCGGGGAGTTGCGATTCGCTCATAGCGAAAGTATAGCCCGTAGCGAAGCTGCCATATTGTACGAATCAGCATTACCAACAGCGTTGAATATCGTCTGATTTTCTACTATGTTGTAACGAAATGGTGATGTTGTGCATCTGTGGACAAGACGTAACTTGCCACATCGGCAACACTTGCCATAATGCTCCAAAACAGTGAAATTCGCCCCGAAAATTAGCTTGCGCCGCGTCAAGGAATTATCGTAGTTTCGCCGCGCCTCTTATACAGGGATGCGGCGGTCATTCATCAATTACTGAATTACAACTTGTATGTTTGAACATATCAAACTTGAGCACCGCGAAGGTGTTGAAGTCATAGAGTTACACGGTCAGTTTATCGGCGGGGAAGAAACCGATCAGTTGCGCGAGACATTGGGGTCAATCGCCCAACAAGAAACTAATAAACTCATCATCAACCTTGGCGGTGTCAGCTACTTAAACTCGACCGCCCTTGGAGTATTGATTTCATCCCATGCGAATTTTGCCAAGCGCAACGGTCGCATCGCACTCTGCAACATCAGTAAATCCATCGAAAATATCTTTGTGATAACCAAACTCACACTTGTGTTCGAAATCCATTCAACACTCGACGAAGCAATTACATCATTCTCTAACATTTAATCCAGATACGGAGTATCCATGAAAAACATGTTTAATCTTGTCGTTATCCTTGCGGCAACGGCTGTAGCGTACATCATTTACTATGTTGTACTTGGCGCATCGGGTAACTTTAAGGTGGTAGGCGGTCAGGTAATGCACGACCAGCCGATTAATATGCTCGGCACAATCTATACAGGCGGTATCCTTGTAGGTGCGCTGTTGGCGTGTATCATCCTTGCTGTCACGTATGTTATCGAACGTCAGCTTTCCATCTCGAAAGCTCGCGGTAAGGGTAATGTTGAAGCATTCATCAAACGCTCGGTTGAGCTGCTTGCCAAAGGTCAAGTGGATGCTGTGATTAAAGAATGTGATGCCCAACGTGGTTCTGTTGCTAACATCATGCGTAACGGGTTGGAGCGCTATCAGCAAGTTGAGAACGATCCGGAACTCGATTCAGAAAAGAAAATCAGTGAGGTTCAACGTGCCATTGACGAGGCGACAAACCTCGAAACACCGCTTCTCGAAAAAAATCTTGTTATTCTTTCAACCATTGCATCCGTATCAACGATGATTGGTCTGTTG
>JAEUSO010000343.1 GCA_016788605.1 Candidatus Kapaibacterium sp.
GCTCTTGGTGAATCCCGTTATCACAATCGAGCCATCGCGCAGGGTCGAGATTCCCAACCCTTTATCCGTCATTGTACCGCCGATATACTGAAACCACAACGGCTCGCCGTCGCTGTTAAGTTTGAAGAGAAATGCGTCGGAGTCCTCGGCAAGATTCGATGCGCGTTTATTGCGCCGGTCAAGGGAAGTTGCGCGTGTTGTGGTGGGAATTGTTACGGATGCCGTATTACCGGTGATGTAGATGTTGTCGCTTCCGTCCAATGCCACACCGAAGTTGTCATCATTATCCAAGCCACCGCTGTACGTTGACCACACAAGCGTTCCAGCATCGCTCAGTTTGCCGATGAAGGTGTCGGTGTTGCCGGAGAACGTGTTCTGAAAAGGATTGCCCGCTAGCGGGATGTTGCGGCTTCGCGTGCAGCCCGTAAAGATGATATTATTCCGCGAGTCAATGGCGATATCGCAATGATCCGCTTCAATAATTTCATCTTCCGAACCGCCGTAGTATGTGCTCCATAACAGGTTGCCGCGCTCCGAGAATTTGGCAACCCACGCATCGCTCATTCCGCCGAATGTCTGCATCCCGCTTTTCGTCGGGAAACGGTTCGAGAAACTGCGTCCCATCACGATAACATTACGCTGCTTATCCACTGCAACATGCGCCGCTTGGTCTATGCCGTTTGCGCCCATGAATGTGGACCATTCTTGAAGCGGGTCAAGCACGAAGCGTTTACCGACCGGATTTCCTGCCACGCGAAACGTCACGGCATTATTGTGAATGCGGTATGAGGTGGTGATTCGTTGTTGTGGAGTCGAGCGCAAATATGAATACGGCTCTCCGTCCACGACAGTGCCGATTTTTCCTTGGCAGCGGAGCGAGAGATTGTGGCATTTCAATATATCCATTCCATCATAGAGCAATCGGATGTTGCGGTAATCGCCGTTGGGTTGAATATGATATTCCGTTTTCAGTTTGCCATTGAGGAACGTGAAGACGGCATCAATTCCGGGATAGATATTGGTGTAGGTGAGTGTGTTGTATGAGCGGGCTTCCACGCCGTTTGCATTACCTGTATAATAGCGTCGAACACCGTGCTCATTCAGCCCCGACGCAACAACGGAATGTTCCTTCGATGCGTTGTCGAAACGGACATCAATACGCTCAACGAGAACGGAATCTATGCTGTGATGGTCATCCGCTTGTTGATGGCGCACACTCTGCTGAAACACATACGAGTAACCGCCACGCATAAAATACACCCGCACGCCCTGCGACTCGGCACTATACAGAATATCATTGCGGACGTTTCCGGCATTATCAAGAATATATCCCGTGTTTGCGATGAACGCCGGTTGTATGCGTGTGCGAGCGGGAACAGAACCACTCTCCGCCGGACGCAATTCCGCCGCGCCACAAAGCGTAGCGAAACAGAAGCACAAAGCGAAAATCCTTGTGGCGTAAAAGCACCGAAGGATATTGGGGATAGCGGTTGCCGCCATGTAGTGATGATTGGGTGATGGTGTTGTATGCTGCGCTGCAAAATTAGCTGATGCACCGTGACTACGGATTCATTCCGATAAATTGTGCGGAGATTGTACAGCGGATCTACGCAATCCGCCCGGTTTGATTCATGGTCTGTGTCATAACTTCGTGGCATATTTATCACGAAACAACACGTATATCAATGAATTACGCTTATCCAGACGTTCTTGTCAGTACCGCCGATGTTGCGGCAATGCTTCACGACACAAAAAATATCCGCATTATCGAATCGAACGAAGATGTGCTGCTCTATTCAACCGGACATATTCCGGGTGCGGTGCGGATTGACTGGGTCAATGATTTACAAGACCAAACGGTGCGCGACTATATCGGCAAGGAGCAATTCGCCGAACTCTGCTCTGAAAAGGGAATCACCAACGAGACGACCGTTATTTTCTATGGTGACAAATCGAATTGGTGGGCATGTTATGCACTCTGGGTATTCAAACTGTACGGACACACCAACTGTAAAATCATGGACGGCGGACGCGCAAAATGGATTGCCGAAAACCGTGACCTCACAAAAGCAATACCCGTCTATGAGCGCACGCAGTACACGCCGACAGAGCGCAACATGAATATCCGTGCATTGCTGCCCCAAGTGTTGCAACACACACAAGCACACGGCGCAATGGTGGATGTCCGTTCACCGCAAGAGTATTCCGGCGAAACACTGCACATGCCCGACTACCCGCAAGAAGGTGCATTGCGCGGAGGTCATATTCCGGGTGCGTCCTCCATGCCGTGGAGCCGTGCGGTGAAGGAAGACGCGACGTTCAAATCCGCCGACGAATTGCACGCACTTTATGTTGAGGGACTCGGATTGAATCCCAACAACGAAACGATAGCTTACTGCCGGATTGGCGAGCGTTCAAGCCACACGTGGTTTGTGCTGACGTATCTGCTTGGATTTACCAACGTCAAGAACTACGACGGCTCGTGGACGGAATGGGGGAATGTAGTCGGATTGCCGATTGAGAAAGGGAACGGATAATTCCATGGTGAATAACGTCGCGGAATTGATTGACCTTTTCGCTATGGTGGATAACGAAATGCGGCTGAACCTGCTGCTCGATTTTTCCGCAAAACAACCAGACCTCAACGGGCAACATACCGCTGCACGCGATACCGGTCTCTACAACATACCCGAATGTCAAACGCCCGTCTATTTGCACCTTGCGCGCAACGGCGACACCTTACAGATTATCTGGTGGGTGGCGGAGGAATCGCCCACCGTTCGCGGTTTTGTGACAGCACTTTGCCTCGCACTCGACGGCAAGCCGCTCACGGATGCGGCAACACTACCGAACGATATGCTGCAACAGATGGGACTCATACAAGCGTTAAGCTCACTCCGCTCACGCGGTTTGGATGGCATCGTCCGCCGCATCAAGCGCATCGCCACGGAGTTGGGGGGAGCGTAATCTGCTTGACGTTGCACGCGTACTACATACACCCCGCTCGCTTCAAGCCGCTCAATTCAATGTGAATAACAATCTCCCCCCCTTACTGAGAACCAAATCAGCAGAGCATAGTCAAAGCTGACACCCTCTCACAAATCACATTCAAAACTTTAATCTCGTTAATCCAAAAAACATTCTTTATAGTGAATCGCCTCAACATGGGTTAGTGCCGTTTGTCAGTACATTTTTTCGGGATATT
>JAEUSO010000344.1 GCA_016788605.1 Candidatus Kapaibacterium sp.
AAATTTCAAGCGTGTGATTGATGAGTTTAAGGACGATGATTACATCAGTGAGGCGCAGTACTATTGCGGCTCAATCTTGGAGCAGCAAGGCAAGCGCGACCAAGCGGTGTCTTGCTACAAACTCTCAAAGAATGACGATGCAAAAGAGCGTTTGGCAAAACCGATGTCCGCAGTTGATAAGCAGTTGGTTGCCATATCGAATTCTTTTCGCGGGGGTGATGATGCGGCGGCAATCCAAGCGGCGGAAACACTTGTCGCTTCGGGCGATGCAAACGCCGATGAAAAAGCGCAGGCGTTGTACTTTGCCGGGCGTGCGTATCAGGAACTAAAGAATTGGCAGAAATCGGAAGAGCGTTTTTGGCAAGTGGTGAAACTGAACGCTCCCACAGAAAAATGGTCGGTGCCGTATTCGTACTGGCGTATCGCACAACTTATGGTAAAGCAAAAGCGCAACGACGAAGCAAAGAAGTATTTCAACCAGTCGCTTGAGTACAGCGGCTACGATGGCGAGAAAGGTTTGCAATCAAGCGTGAAGCGCGAACTCGACCAGTTGGATTGATGGCAAAACAAAAACACCGCATCACTCTATACACGGTGCAACGGTTTTGACTACACCTACAGTCGAATCAAGCAAATGATAATGTATGAATCGGCACCGCGCCTTTTCCCTCCGCCCATTTCCGTACCATGCCGGAAAGCGCAATCACACTCCGCACCGACCACTCTTGCGTTCTGCTTCCAACCAATACCCTCACGTACAGATGTGCCGTTGCGCGTCTCTACAAACCATACTCCCTCTCCTTTCGTTGAGCGAAGTCAAAACCGGAGTGGGTTGGGGAGAGGTCAGTTGCGGGGCTGTAAAAATTACCCTTTGTTTTCAAACAAATAAGAGTTACGTTGCAACATATCCGACGTCAGAGTAACGTGTTTTTACTTGTTATCCAATTCATTATCCAATAAGGTAACACTATGAGGTGTCGTTTTTTTTCATGTATGATAACGAAACAGTTTATCGCGGGCAACGCCACACTCGCACTCTACGACATGCACGGTAAGGAGGTGTTGCACATTGCTTCACAAGCATTCCGTGTTGGCACGTACTCCGTTACGGCATCGCTTGATGCGATTCCTTCGGGTATGTATATGCTCCGCCTGACAGGCGAGGGCTATGCCCGCTCGGTGTTAGTACCGGTTATACGTTAGTGTATTTTACAAGGGAGTGGTGCTGTTGCATCGCTCCCTTTCTTATTTGTTTGCAGATACAATCTGCCAATCACCCACAACCTAAAACGCTAAACCCATAACTCACTCAATCAGGGGATTCATCATGAAAACTTATCTTGTTACACTATGCCTCTTCCTGCTGCTTCCCGCTATTACATTTAGCCAGCCGTTTGATGCCCTAACACTACACCGAGGGACATATATTGGTACGGGGCTTAATACTAATTGGCATTATGTGGCTGATATGAAAGTTGATGCTCAAGGGTATGTATATATATGCGGTAGCACATCCTCATTTCCCACAACTTCAGGAGCATATCAGCAGAGTATAATAGGTGATAACTTGGATGGATATATTTGTAAAATGTCACCCGACCTCTCCACCATAATTTGGTCAACATATCTTGGTGGTACTGGGAGCGATGGGATTTTTTCGATGGATTTTCTACCAAATGGTGATGTTGTTGTTTGTGGAGGAACTTCGTCAACAAACTTTCCACTCTTGAGTACCAATGATCAGGCAATTGTCAGTTCTATTTGTAGCGATTGTTTTATATCATCTTTTGTAGCACGCCTTAGTGCAAACGGCTCACAGCTTCTGTTTGCACGTGTTCTTGGAAAACTCATTACTGGGCTTGGGATTCTAACAGCGGTAAGCCCTAATAACGAGATATATGTTAGCACATGTTGTCCGTCAACGTGGACATTTTCAACAACTGCGAATGCCTATCAGGTAACTGGAACGGGTGGTCGTGACCTGACAATCACCAAACTGAACCAGAACGGTGTGATTGAATACTCCTCATACTTTGGCGGTAACGCTGATGAAATCCTCAACTCTTCACGAATGATTTTTGCCAATAACCGGATTTACTTTACGGGCATGACAAAGTCGGCGAACTTTCCCCTTGCCTCGGGTAAAACACCCGATGCACAGGGTGACTGCTTTGTCGCCGTATGGCAGAACGGCACTGTGCCAACACCTGTCGGTTCATATATCGTCGGTGGTGCTGCAGCGGACGAGGGGATAGCCCTGAACTACAACAGTGTTACTAATAAAATCATGGTCTGTGGTACGTCACAAAGTACAGACATGCCCTACACACGTCTTCTACAAACCGGTCAGCAAAGCGGCGGCTTTGTGGCAAGTATTAATGCCGATTTATCGGGGATTGACTACCTGAACATCCTTGGCGCAAACATTCGTCCGACCTCGTTGCAATCGCGCATCAATGGCGACGTATATTGTGCCGCTGGGACGCTTGCCGCTGGTGCAAGTATTCCGCTGACTCCGACAGCATACTCTACAAGCACTTCCATCCAAAACTGCAACCTGTTATTCGGGTTCTCACCAACCGGTACATTGAAATACGGTTCATATATGAGCGGAGAGTTCTGGAATAACTTGTCAGGTGCGAGGGTAAGTATGGCGTTGTATAATCAAACTTCCTGTACATTTTCAGTATGTATAGGTGTTGGAGCGACAAGTATAGTCCCAACAACCGGAGGCACCTACCAACCCAACCGACCGAATGGCGGTGTAAGTGGCATCAGCATCTTCCGCTCTGCGCGGTTGGATACGCTTGATGTAACAGCGGGGACGGTGTGCGGCGAGTACCTGTTCCGCTTGAAGTCGTCATCCTACGCCCCCTGCCAGCCCGTACAATACCTGTGGAGTTTCGGGGACGGAAGCCCTGTGCGTGCGGGCAGCGACACCACGCGCTATAAGTTCAACACGAACGGCTCGTTCAATGTGGTGGTGCGGGTGGTCTATCCGGGCGGCGATACCAATGTTGTCGCCCGCGTGGTTGCCGTGCAGTCGCAGCCCGTGATTGCCGCCACACCCCGCACCAACTACCGCTGCCCTCGTGACAACGGCGTTCCGTTGCTTGCCACCGGCGGTGTGCGCTATGCGTGGTCGCC
>JAEUSO010000345.1 GCA_016788605.1 Candidatus Kapaibacterium sp.
AATAAGGGTGCGGTGCAAAGAACCGCGTGCGGATGGCATTAACACCGAGTGTTTTCATCAGTTGAACATCGCGCTCCAACCCGTCGGCGGTAATAGTTGCACCGCCGCCCGGAGCATCCTCCACATAATCCACCGCTTTTACAAATAGCGGGCTGCCGTTCATTGAGAGAAGCGACTGCGAGGAAAGATTGCCGTCTTGCACCGAGACCATGCCTATCTGCGCGTTCATTTCGTCAATCGTGATGCCGTTTGCCTTGATGGAGATGGTAAGCGTATAAAGTTGGGGCGACAGCGGCGACCATAATGCCGGATTCGTAACGCGGAACGAGAAGTTCGCATCGGTGGAACGGTCGCGTGCAACAGCAAGCGATTGCGAGCCGGTTGCCACCACTGTTCCTGTTTCATCGAAGCGAAGTTCGGCATCAATACTAAGTTGCGACGTTGTGAGTTCGATAGCCCGTCCGCTGCTGTCTGCCGCGCTGCTCAATCTATCTAACGCACCTGTTACTATGTTCGATATAATATTGACCTGTGCGTCGCCATTCGTGAATTTAACCGAGGTGCGGATATCGCCGACCATTGCCTGCGGTGTGCCAACCAAGAGTATCTCGCGTACAACACCCGTATAGGAACGCTGCCCGAACAGGTCGAGCTTTCTCATCCGCACCGCTTCGTCGGAGGCAGGGCTGATTTCGAGCTGAATGTCGTTCTTGCCCGCCTTAATGTACTTATCGGGAATACGAACCATAAAGGGAACCATACCGCCGAACGATCGTCCGACGTATTGGTTGTTCACCGTCAATTCCACCGCATCGCTGAGTCCGAGGAAGTAGAGATTCCACATATATCTGCCAACTAACGCGGGGTCAATTTGCAGTGTCCGCTTATAGGTAATCTTTCCCGAATACGATTCGCTCATGGGCAGTTTTGCCACTGTCCATTCATTACCGTCAATGCTGCGTTCCCAATCGCCGGCAAGCGACATGACATAGCGCGTTGTGCTTGGCATTACCGCCTTCAACTGTGTTGCATCGAGCGGGGTATAGGCATTCGCGGCAATACTGCTGCAAAGAAGAACACAGAGTGCGGCAACAAGAATAGCGCGGGCAGGTATCAATCTGCTCATCATGAAGTACGGGAGTTAATTAGAGTGATGAATGCGGCTGCGCAGATGATGACAATGCAGCCCTCAATTCCCCTTGTTTTCGGCTTATCGGGATTTGGTCGGCAAAAATAGGGGAATCGTGTTTGTTGTGGTGCAAAACGCTGTGGAATGGTTGGGAAGGGGCTTCATTCGTTTGCAAACGGCTCGCATTATTGCCCGGAGATACAAAGCGATTAATGTTCGACAAAAAACAAGCAAAGAATACCTTCTCCTGTTTCGACTCCGTTCAACGACAGAAGAGGGATTGGGTGATGGCGAGGAGTACTGATATGGGTATTCTTTTAAAGTAAATGCAAAAGTGGTTGGGAGACCTCTCCCCAGCCCTCTGCGGTAGGAGAGGGAGCATCTTTCCGGCAGGCGGCGGGGGTGGGCGAAATGAATGGCGCGGTGCCGGCTTGCGAAGTGAATGGCGGATTGCCGCGGTGTGGTCTATATTCGCGGGATGAGTGATAATCAACGTGCGTTTATGCGGCGGACGCTGCCGTTTTCAGTGTCTTTGATGGTGTTTGTCGGGTTGCTGTGGCTTGCGGTGCAGGGATGTTTGGAGCGCACGGGCGGCGAATTCACCTACGCGCTCGATGATGCGTATATCCATCTTTCGATTGCGAAAAATGTTGTGCAGCACGGCGTGTGGGGAGTCAGTCCGTTTGTGTTTGCAGGTGCCTCGTCGTCGCCGTTGTGGATTCTGCTGCTTGCGGGTTCTTCGTTGCTGCCTGTTTCATTTATACTTGTGCCGTTGCTCCTTAATGCCGTGGCGGGTGTGAAACTGCTCTGGATTGCCGACAGGATTCTTCAGCGTTTTGAGGTCGGCGCAGTTGTACGGCTGATTGCGCTTCTTGGTATTGTTGTGTTCACACCGTTGGTTGCGCTGTGTATCGGCGGGATGGAACATATAGTGCAGTGTTGTTGCGTGTTGTTGCTTTTGGATTCGTGCATACGTGCGTCGCTGACTCCCACAGGAACGCGGATACCTCTCCGTTCGTTGGTTGTGTGCGCTTTGTGTGCAGCGTTGAGTACGAGTATCCGGTACGAGAGTGTTTTTCTTGTTCTTCCGCTTGCGTTAGCGGCACTGATGCACAAACGGTACGGACTTGCGGCTGTAGTCCTTGGTGGAATGACAGTTCCCGTAGGCGCGTACTCATGGTATTCGCTTGCACACGGTGGATTGCTTGTTCCAAACTCGGTATTGGCAAAGTCGGCGGTTCAACACGCGGGACTTTCATCGTTGATTTACGCAGCGGATAACGCCTTGAGGACAGTTGTGGATGAATCGCATCTTGTATCGGCATTGGTAATCGTGTCGCTCGTCTTCGCATCGTCGTTTGTTGTTTTGATGCGTGGAACGAAGAAGAACGGGTTGTTGTATCTTGTTGTGTTTTCGTTCGTGACGCTTACGGCGTGTGTCTGCCAATTCACGTTTGCCAAAACAGGATGGTTCTTCCGTTACGAGGCGTATTTGATGATGTTGATGATGATCGTGATTGCGCTTGCAATCCGGTTGTTCGATTTTGATGAACTGCTTCGCACAATAAGGTGCGTTTCGATACTCGTGCCTGCTGTGATGATTCTTCCGCTTGCAGCCGCTTCAATACCGTTTCTGCAACGCGCCACCAAATCCTACAAACGTTCGCCCATTGCCTCGATGAATATTCATGAGCAACAGTGGCAGTTCGGACGCTTCCTTCGCACATTCTATAACAACGAGTCCGTTGTGCTGAATGACATCGGCGCGGCATCCTTTCTTGCCAACCTGCACAGCACCGACTTGGTGGGACTCTCGGATACCGGCGTACTGCGTGCAAAGCGGGCGGGAATGCTTGATGCAACCTTTATTGATTCGCTGACGGCGGCTCGCGGCTCGCGTATTTGCGTTACCTACGAGGACTGGTGGTATCCGGCGCGGTGGATAGGCGACGACGGGCTGTTTCGCCACGGGCAGGCAGTGGGGATTCCCCAACGTTGGGTGAAATGCGGT
>JAEUSO010000346.1 GCA_016788605.1 Candidatus Kapaibacterium sp.
GCAAAGTCCAATTCTGGTTCTGGCGGGAATGAATTACTCAGTGATGTGCGTGCGTATTATACCGCAACAATGCTCGATAGTATTTGGACGAAACAGATTGAGGAATACCGCTATCTGAAAACCAAGAAGAACAAACAGATTCATGTGGTAGCTGTAGGGAGCGCCATCAAGCAAGAGTTGAAAGATGCGGGCAACCAAACACGCGACTACGCACTCCGCCGCTCGGTGAATGTGGTGGTAAGCACTCCGGGTGATAACGCTACAGCCGACGGCTTGAGCGGTATAAGCGGTCGCATGATTTCGCTCACCGGTGCACCGTGTTCCATGCTGCTGAACAGGACTATTCAAGCTCCGCTCTCGTTGGATAATCGCAAAGCGGTTGAGTCAGAACTTCCGGTTGCCACACCCGCGCCAATCAAACAAGAAGCACAACAGGTCGAACAATCAAAAAAGAATCAACCATCCGCCACAGTTCAGCCCAAAGAAATCAAACAATCGCCGACACAAGAAGTCCAGAAACAACCTACACTTATTGCCGAGTCGAAACCTGTGGCAGTAAAAGAACAGAAGGAACGCTCTTCGCGGTGCAGGGTGGTTCTCTACAATCAGTATAATTCGGAAGACGATGCGTACAAACTTGCCGACCGACTGCGGACTTTCGGCGTGCAAGCGGTAACGAAAACATACTATGATGCAAGCAAGCGCAAGTTGTTCCGCGTTATCAGCGGGTGTTATGAGAACGATGATGAGTTGTATAAAGAACTGCTTAATGGCAAGAGCGTTGTGCAGAAAAACGACCTCGATGCAACACCCGGCATTATTCTCTCGCCCGACCAACTGAGTGCCGACGACCCGAATGCCGTCTGGTCGGTGGTAGTGAAAAGTTATGTGCGCGAAGAGAAGGAGCAATTCGTTACGCGCATCATGGAATACATTCAGTCGAAACCAAAGTACGAATACTCAAACGAGCTGTCGCAGCAGTTGCAGAAACCGGAGCCGTGGCTTGCAAGCACATCAACGATTTGGTATTTCAGCGAGGAGACAAAGCAAAAGGCGTTGGAGCTTGCCCGCGAGCTAACCGCACTGACGGGCATCAGCTTCAGCTTGCGGCGCGGTTCGGGCAGCAGCTATGGTACATCCGCCCTTCGTACTCTTACCATCCATCTTGTGTTGCAGTAGTACACACGTCACAACCCATAAAAAGACAATACGCCATACAGGAATCCGCGTTCTCCCGTATGGCGTAGTTGTTTGCAGCGCACTCTGACGCACACTGCGGTATTTGGGGTTTTCGTTTGTTGCGACCGGCTTAGTTGTTCGTAATGATTTTAGCATTCAACGCAGCATCGCCTGTTCCGCCTGCAAAGCCGTGGGCATACACCGTATAGATTTTTCCAGCTTGCAGATTTATACCGTTAAGCGGTAATACTTCCTGACCATTCGATGCAAGACGCACGCTCAGATTGTATGTGCCTGCATCAACCGGCTTGAATGCGGCATCGTCTGCTGTCGCCGTTTTGTTGAATGAACGGTTTGAGAAGAGTTTAGTGGTTGTGTTGGCAACAACAATGTCCACAGCCGGAGCGTTTGGCGAAAGGTGAAGGAAACGCACGTGGGCTTTGCCCGCTGCCGGAGTAGTGAGATCATCTTCAACCACAAGTGGCGTGATTTTACTGACGGAATCAACTGCGAAAATGGTATAGTTCTTATTTGCAGCAAGTGCAACGCCGGGAGCATTAATTGCCACACCGCGGTTAGATGCAACCAATACTTGGATATTGCGGCTTCCTGCATCAACTTTCAGGTAACTTGTATTAGCAAGGTACGGGTATGCGGTAGCTGCAGTGTTAATGTCTTTACCATCAATAGTAAGAATTACACTCGGTGCATTAGGTGAAGCATGGACAACCATGACATTAGCTTGTGCAGCTGGCGACGGCGTGGTGGTGTCGTCGCTGCACGACATAGTAAAAAACGGTACAGCAAGGGTAAGCATTCCAAGGAAAATCATCTTGGCAAACTTCATAAAGCAACTCCTAAAAAAAATTATATGGGTAATAGTACCGGCTGTTGTTTATGGTGATGCCGGACTTTTCAATGTTCGGCGGGCAAGACAAGCCGTTTTATCCTTTGTTACAACCATACTCAAAATTTTTTTCGCAATTCCGACAAACAGGTGCGTCCGAGCGCAGATTCGCCTGCACCGTCCTTGCGCCCGAAACTATTTTTGCGGTTTATACAATTCGTCCTCTTCAAAATCAGCAACATCATGACGCATTCAGATACTATCCTCATTCTCGATTTCGGCTCGCAAGTCACGCAACTCATCGCTCGCAAAGTGCGCGAATGCGGAGTATATGCCGAAATTCACCCGTTCAATATCAGTGAGGATAAAATCCGCGCACTCAACCCCAAAGGTATCATCCTTTCGGGCGGTCCGGCTAGCGTCTATGCCGATGGCGCACCGCATAGCACCACCGCAGTGTTCTCGCTCGGCGTTCCCGTTTTGGGAATCTGCTACGGCTTGCAACTCATAGCCGAGCAATTAGGCGGTACTGTCAATGCGTCTGCAAAACGTGAGTTCGGTCGGGCGTATCTGGAAATTGACAATCACGACGACATCTTCGCTAACATTCCCGCACAAACGCAAGTGTGGATGAGCCACGGAGATTCACTCACCGCACTTCCCGCAGGATTCCACATCATCGCACACACCGAGAACGCGCCTATATGTGCCATCCGCAATAGCGAACAACGCATTTGGGGATTGCAATTCCACCCCGAAGTATTCCATACCACACAAGGCACGGATATGCTCCGCAACTTTGCCGTGACCATTTGCGGCGCGGCAACCGATTGGAACGCGGGTTCGTTTATCAAGCAACAACTCGACGATATCCGCGCCGCCGTTGGTGATAACGAGGTCATCTGCGCCTTGTCGGGCGGGGTTGATTCCACTGTTGCCGCCGTGCTTGTGCATAAGGCAATCGGTGATAAACTCCATTGCATCCATATTGACACAGGGTTGATGCGTTCGGGTGAAAGCACGCAAATCGAACAACTCTTCCGCGAGCATTTTTCGATGAGTATTGATGTCATTGACGGAAGCGAGACGTTTCTTTCGCGCTTGGCGG